>DATLQE010000319.1:0-2826 GCA_035535335.1 Lapillicoccus sp.
CGCCCGAGATTCGCCAACGTGTCTCCGCTCGTCCCGTCCTCGGCCAGGTCGAGGAGGGTGTCACCCGCCGTGACCCGCCAGGGCCAGTGCAGATCGTCGACGAAGGTGTCCGCGTCCACACGTCGGTAGGCCTTCACGCCCATCGGTGCTACGACTCGGCGTCGTTCGTCGACGATCAGCTCGATGATCTCTGGCGCCTCGGTCAAGAGGCCGTGGACGAAGCCCGCTGTCCGGTGGGACCACGCCGATCCAGGCACGGCCAGCAGGCCGGCCATGGCCCCGGTATGCCAGTCGTCCTTGCCCGGCAAGGTCTGGTAGACGCCCGGATGCACGCGGACCCACAAGCCACGCTCGAGCTTCCAGCGGACCGACTTCGACGACATGCCGGCCTCGAGACACTGGCGACGCGTCAGGAGACCTCGCTGCTCGGCGCTGGTCAGGCGGAGCTGCTCCGCGTTACGGGGCGGGTTCGGAGAGCCGAGGACCCGGTAGTCCGGTTCGCGAGCGGTCGGCCGACGCATACGTCACTGTCGTGGAGACTGACGGTCCTGCCGGCTCGGTATCCACAGCTCGTGGTCCGACGGTCACGATGTCGGAGGGTTGTGGCCCCTATCCGGGCCACGATCCTCCGACGTCACGGTGCTCCCGACCGCGACTGCTGGGAGCGGTTCGGGCAGGACGTCGTGAGGAAGGCGCCGATCTCCGTCGCCACCGCGGCCGGGCGGTCGAGCATGCTCAACACGTAGGCGTCGTCGAGCTCGACCAGCCGGCCGGCGGGGAGGAGGTCCGCCAGCCGGCGGCCGTGGTCGGCGGGCATGACGCGGTTCTCCGGTGACCACAGCACGAGGGCGTCGCCGCCGAAGCCGCGCAGCGCCTCGGTCCGCTCGACGAGCGAGGCGGGGTCGGACCAGCTACGGGCGTACTTGACCAGGTCCCGCCGGATCCGACGGTCCGCAAGCAACGGAGCGGTCCACTCGCGGACCAGGCGATCCGGCAGCGGACGCTTGGCCATCTGGCCCAGGAACACCGGGAGCCTCCGGAGCCAACCCGCCCGGAGGGTCCGCGCGCCCAGGACCACACCACCCGGCGTGTACGCGGCGAGGCGCAACACCCGGCCCGGGAGCCCGGGCGGAAAGTTGTCGAAAGCTTCGCACGGGAGGACGACCAGCCGGCCGACGCGGTCGTCCAATCCCGCCGCGATGAGCATCACACCACCGCCCCAGTCGGACACGACCAGCGTCACGTCGTGCAGGTCGAGGGCCTCGAGGAACTCGGCCACCAGCCCGACCTGACCATCGAGTGACAGGTCCGCGTCCGCACGCATGGGCCGGCGATGGGCACCCAGCGGGAGCAGCGGTCGGACGTATCGGAACCCGTCGGGCAGACCGACGAGCACGTCGTCCCAGACCGACGGCCCCATGAGCACACCGTGCAGGAGGACCACCGGCGGTCCGACGCCCTCGTCCTCGTACTCGACCGGTCCGGCGCTCACCTCGACGACGCGCATGACATCCCACCTCTAAAATGGACGTTCTAGAACGACCGTTCTAACATGGCCTCATGGCCGAGTCAACCGCCACCCGTGATCGCATCGTCGAGGCGACGGGTCAGCTGATGCGGTACCAGGGGTACGGCGCCACGTCGGTGAAGCAGATCGTCGACCAGGCCCGCGTCACGACCGGTTCGCTCTACCACTTCTTTCCCGAGGGCAAGCGACAGGTCGCGGCAGCCGCCCTGCAGTCGACCGCGTCGGCCTACATCGCCCTGGTGCCGCTCCTCCTGGACCCCCACGACGATCTCGGGACCGCGGTCCGAGCGTTCTTCGGCGCTGCGGCCGACGACATCGAGCGGGCGGGCTGGGCGACGATGTGCCCGGTCGGGACCGTTGCCGCAGAGGTCGCCGACGTCGAGCCACAGCTCCGAGCCGTCTGCGCCGACATCGTCGCGTCGTGGATCGCCGACGCCGAGACCTACTTCGCCGGCCGGGGCCTGGCCCGAGACGACGCGCATACCCTCACGGTCCTCGCGCTCACCGCGCTGGAGGGTGCCTTCGTCCTGGGCCGGACGCTCCGCTCCGCCGAACCGCTGCTCACGGCGGGCGAGACGGTCGCAGCGGCGGCGGAGGCGATGTCACGGTCGGCCGCGGCGGCGTGTCCCACACCCAGGTGACGCTCGGAAGGACTCCCATGGACACACCGCACCGTCGGCCCCTGGTCGGCCCCCTCATGGTCCTGGTCGGAGCCACTCACGTGGCGATCACGCCGTTCGTCCACCCCGGCTGGGTGACGAGCATCCGCGAGGGCGGCGTCGTCGGCGCCGTCGACCGCGGCCCGGCGCAAACCCAGCGTCGTTCGACGGGCTTCTGGCATGCGACGTGCGGCCTGGCCCTGGTCGGCTACGGACTCGCGGTGGCCGAGCGGGAGCGGCAGCCGGAGCCGGTGCCGGCCGCCCACGCCGCCGGTCTCGCCGGCGTGGGCGCGTTCGGCGCTGCGCTCATGCCGAAGTCGCCGTTCTGGGTCCTCCTCGGGCTCTCCGGCCTCAGCCTGTGGCGGCGGCGCGCCGCGCGGTAGCCGCCGCGTAACGGCGGGCCTGAAGCCGCAGCGCCTCGACCAGCTCCGGCGGCTCCGTGACGTGGAAGTCGAGGCCGAGCATGCCGATCCAGACGGCCACGACCTCGACGCTGTCGCCTCCGGTGACGAGCACGCAGTGCGCGTCGTCGACCGCCTCCACCACTCCGACCGTCGGGTTGATCCGGCCGAGGACCTCGTCGGCCGACGCGTCGACGAGGATGCGAGCGTGCACCGCCCACCCGGCGAACGCCACCTC
>DATLQE010000320.1:0-5960 GCA_035535335.1 Lapillicoccus sp.
CGGTGTAGTAGAAGAGCACGGCCACCATGAGGACCGGGACGATCGTGTAGAGCATCTCGATCGGCACGTTGTAGCGCAGCTGCGGCGGCAGGCCGACGTCGGTCTTCTTCCGGCGGTAGGCCACCATGACCCAGATGGTCAGGCCCCAGACGATGAGGCCCACGAAGAGCGCCGGGATCCACGTACCGACCCACAGGTCGGTGACGCGGGCGGCGTTGTCGGTCACCCGGCTGCCGTTCTGGCCCTGCGGCAGCCACCCGCTCGAGGCGGCGCCGTTGCTGGCGCAGCCGCTGAGGAAGAGCGTTACGGCGACGAGCAGACCGAGAATCGTGATCCCCCGCCGCGTCTGGTGCGCGGTCGGTCGTGGGTGCGTGCGCAACAGGGAACCTTCCGGGTCGGCGGAACCTCGGGGAACGACTTCAGCGTACGTCGTCACCCTACTGTGTGGCCTTCGGGAATCGCTGGCGGTAGGCGCCAGCCGGTGAGGCTAACGTGACTGCCGTGACGGAGGCTCCGGGGTCGCCTGGAGTACGTGGGGTTCGCGTGCTCCTCGACGGTGCGTCGGCGCCGATCGTGCCGGCCGCTCGGGAGGTTCTGCTGGCCGCGCTGGACGCCGGCTGGGCCGACCCGCGCCGGCTCTACGCGGAGGGCCGCCAGGCCCGGCGCCTCCTCGACGACGCCCGGGAGGCGGTCGCTGCGGGCCTCGGGGTCCGGCCGCCGGAGGTCAGCTTCCTGCCGGGCGGTCCGGTGGCCCTGTCGGCGGCGGTCGAGGGCATCCGGTATGCGTCGCGACGGCGGGGTACGCGCACGGTCGCCGCCGCGGTCGAGCACTCCGCGGTGCTCGTGCCCGGCCGAGCGGTGGCCGCCACCGCGGACGATGCGACCCTTTTGGACGAGGTGCCGGTCGACGCCGTCGGGCGAGTACGGCTGGACTCCTGGACGCAGGCCCTCGCGGTTCCCGGGACGGTCGTGGCGGCGCTGCAGAGCGCCAACGGGGAGGTGGGAACCCGGCAGCCCCTCGACGCGGCGTGGGAGGCGTGCCGGGCCCACGGCATACCCCTCGTCGTGGACGCCCAGGCCGGCCTCGGACGCGACCCGGTTCCGGAGGTCTACGACGTGCTGGTCGGGGACGCGAGGTCGTGGGGCGGCCCCGCCGGGGTGGGGGTCCTCGTGGTGCCGGAGCGGACCCGGTGGCGCCGTCCCGGAGCCGGCAGCGAAGCCGAGTTCGGGCGCACCGACGCCGAGCCGGTCGTGCCGCTGGTGCTGGCCGCGGCGGAGGCGTGGCTGGCGACCGCGACGGAGGGCCCGGACGAGTCTCGGCGGGCGTGGGAACTGGTCGACGAGGTCCGGTCGGCCGCGTCCGAGGTTCCCGACACCGTCGTGGTGGGCGATCCGGTCGACCGGCTCCCGCACGTGGTGACGTTCTCCTGCCTGTTCGTCGACGGTGAAGCCCTGGTGCACGAGCTGGACCGCCGGGGGTTCGCCGTCGCGTCGGGATCGGCCTGCACGGCGAGCACGCTGGAGTCGAGCCACGTGCTGGCGGCGATGGGCGTGCTGACGCACGGGAACGTCCGGGTGACGCTGCCGCTGGCCGGATCCCTCCCCGGTGGCGCTGCGGAACGGGCGGCTGGCGTGCACGCCTTCTGCGCGGCGCTCGGGGACGCGGTGGAGGCCGTGCGGTCCCGGCTGGGGACGGACCGGCTGTGAGCTCCGCCGACGTGGTGGAGGTCGACGCGCGGGGGTTGCGCTGCCCCATCCCGGTGATCCGGCTGGGCGCCGCGATCAAGGACCTTCGGACCGGATCCCTGGTCCGGCTGCTCGCCACGGACCCGGCCGCCCGGTCCGACGTGGCGGCGTTCTGTCGGTTGCGCGGCCACGAGCTCGTCGAGACGGTCGACGAACCGGAGCACACCGCATACCTCGTCCGCCGCGGAAGTTGACCAGCTCGCCGGGCGTCAGCGGAAGGGCTCCGGCAGCGGCGTGCCCAGCGCTGCGGCGAGCAGCTGCAGATACTCCGACCGCGGCACCGAGGCCACGCCCAACGTCGCCAGGTGCGGCGTCCGCCACTGCACGTCGATGATCCGCCGTGCGTCACCGTCGGCTGCCACGATCTCGACGAGACCGGCGATCGCGGCCTTTGACGCGTCGGTCTCGCGGTGGAACATCGACTCCCCCGCGAACAGCCCGCCGATCGCCATCCCGTAGAGGCCGCCGACCAGCCGTCCGTCCCGCATCACCTCGATCGAGTGGGCCCAGCCGAGCCGGTGGAGCTCGGTGTAGGCCGCCACGATCTCCGCCGTGATCCATCGGCCGGAGCGCGAAGGGTCTGCGCACCCGGCGACCACCCCGGCGAAGTCCGTGTCGACGCATACGTCGAAGTGCCGCAGCGAACGCCGCAACGACCGGCTCACGTGGAGGTCGCGTGGACGCAGGATCCCGCGCGGGTCCGGCGACCACCAGCCCAGCGGCGCAGATCCGCCGTGGCCCAAACCCATGGGGAAGAGCCCGCGGGCGTACGCCTCGAGCACCGTCCCCGGCGCGAGGTCGGCGCCGACACCGACCAGGTCCTCGCCCTCGTCCGCCCCGGTGGCGTCGAACACGAACCGCGACGGCGGCGGAATGATGGGCACGGAGGGTGCTCAGCCGGGCCGGCAGGCCACCACGGGGCGGATCTCGTCGGCGGAGTCGGGCCCGTAGGCGTCGGCGAGCCGGGCGAGGAACCGCTCCTGGCCCAGGTGGTACTCCTGGGTGCCCACCGTCTCGATGACGTACGTCGCCAGCATCGACCCCAGCTCCGCACATCGCCGCAGGTCCAGACCGCCGGCCAGCCCGGTCATAAAGCCGGCCCGGAACGCGTCGCCGACGCCCGTCGGGTCGGCCTTGCGGACCTCACGGGCCACGGGCACGGTGACGACATCCTCGCCCTTCCGGTGGATCGTCACGCCGCGGCCACCGCGGGTGATGATGCGCACGTCGACCCGGCCGAGGATGTCGTCGTCCGACCAGCCGGTCTTCTGCTCCGTGAGGTGCGCCTCGTACTCGTTCGTGAAGAGGTATGCGGCGCCGTCGACGAGGCGGCGGATCTCCGGGCCGTCGGCGAACGCCAGCTGCTGCGACGGGTCGGCGATGAACGGGATGCCCCGGGTGCGGCACTCCTGGGTGTGCCGCAGCATCGCTTCGGGGTCGTTGGCCCCGATGAGGACCAGGTCGAGGCCGCCGACGCGCTGGGCGATCGGGCTCAGCTCGATCAGCCGCGCGTCCGACATGGCGCCCGCGTAGAACGTCGCGATCTGGGCCATGTCGTCGTCGGTCGTGCAGACGAACCGGGCGGTGTGCTTGGTGTCACTGACGTGAACCGACCGGCAGTCGACGCCGTGACGCTCCAGCCACGACCGGTAGTCGGCGAAGTCCTCCCCCACCGACCCGACGAGGATCGGCCGCTGGCCGAGGTTGGCCATGCCGAAGGCGATGTTCGCCGCGACCCCGCCGCGGCGGATCTCCAGCTCGTCGGCGAGGAAGGAGAGCGAGATCTTGTCGAGCTGCTCGACGACCAGGGAGTCGCGGAACCGGCCCCGGAAGGTCATCAGGTGGTCGGTCGCGATGGACCCGGTGACCGCGATCTTCACGCGCGGCAACCTACCGGCAGAAACGAGTCCGGGTCATGCCGGTCGGATTTCCGACCAGTGTGACCCGGACCCGAAGTTCTGATCAGCTGAAGCTGTCGCCGCAGGCGCACGAGCTGCCCGCGTTGGGGTTGTCGATGGTGAACCCCTGCTTCTCGATGGTGTCGGCGAAGTCGATCGTGGCGCCGGTGAGGTACGGCGCGCTCATCCGGTCGACGACCAGCTCGACGCCGTCGAAGTCGGCCACGAGGTCGCCGTCGAGGGTGCGCTCGTCGAAGTACAGCTGGTAGATGAGACCGGAGCAGCCGCCGGGCTGGACGCCCACGCGCAGCCGCAGGTCGTCGCGGCCCTCCTGCTCGAGGAGGCTCTTCACCTTGCCGGCGGCGACGCCGGTGAGGACGACGCCGTGGGTGGTCTGCGTGGTCTGCGTGGTCTGGTCCTGAACGCTCATCCGTCTTGTTCCTTCGGGTGTGCGGGCGAAGTCGGGCGTAACCGGCTCAACTGCGCGATCCCCAGATGTGTTCCCGAGGACCCCACCAGTCTAGGACGAGCTCTCGGGTGCCGGCGACCAGGTGCTCGCGATCCGCGCGGCGCGCGCCTCGAGAGTGCCTACCGGGTCGGCCAGGGCGCCGGGCAGGTCGGTCGGCCGGTCGCAGACGGCGTACGCGCCGGACAGTCCTGCGGTCATGGCCTCCCGCCGCCCGACCGTCACTTGACCGGCCAGGACGACCGCCGGTATGCCGGCCGCCCCGGCACGCGCCGAGACCACGGCCGGTACCGAGTCACGCAGGCTCCGCCAGTCGAAGCAGCCCTCGCCGGTCACGGCCAGGTCCGCCTCTCGCACCAGCGCCGACAGGCCGATGAGATCGGCGACGAGGTCCGAGCCGTCGACCCGGCGGGCTCCGAGGAGCAGCAGGGCGTAGCCGAGGCCGCCACCAGCACCGGCTCCCGCCTCGCGGTCGAGGCGCCGGGCCGCTCCACTCACCAGGTCTCGCGGTTGTGGCAGCTGCTCGCCGACGAGGTGAGTCCACCGGCCGAAGGCCGCCTCCAGCGCCTGCGCCTGCTGCGGAGTGGCGCCGCGGGGCTCCGCCTCGACGGCGCTGGCACCCTGGAACCCGAGCAGCGGCAAGGTCGCGCGCGTGGCCAGGACCAGCCGGACGTCGCGGAACCGGTCACGGACGGCAGTCATACCGCCGAGGTCGTCCGCGTGCACGTCCGCCAGGGCCAGGCCGCCCTGAGTGAGGGCTGCGGTCCGGCCGGCACCCAGGGCCGCGAGGAGCCCCGCGCCGGCGTCGTGGGTCGCGGTAGGCCCGAGTCCGACGACGATCGACGTCGGCTGCGTGGAGAGGGCGAGCTCCAGCAGCTGTCCCGCGCCTGTCGAAGTGAAGTGGACGGGATCGCGGTCGCTCTCGGGGACCAGTTCCGGTCCGCAGGCCTGGGCCACCTCGACGTACGCGGTCCGCCGGCGTTCGTCGTCGACGACGAGGACCCCAGCCGGTACGGGCCGGCCCCGGGGATCCGCCACCGTCGCGGCGAGTACCTCACCGCCCACGGCGTCGGCGACCACGTCGAGGAAGCCCACGCCGCCATCGGACATCGGGGCGGTGACGACCTCGTCGTGCGGCGCCGCCCGGGACCACCCCCGAGCCATCGCCTCGGCCGCCTCCCGGGCGGTCAGCGTCCCGGCAAACCGGGACGGGGCGAGGACCACGCGCATACCGCCATGTTCGCAGCACTGGTCCGGCGACCTCAGCCGGGATCGAGGCCACCACTCGTGGCGAAAACGCCACGAAGTGCGGTCGGCGCCGCCGGTCCACCCCCGATTCGCGGCGAAAACGCCACGAACACCTCACCGCCGCGCGATGAGTCGAGACGTCGAGCACGGTCTACCCTTCACCAGCCCCGAACCGAGAGCGAGCAGACGATGTCGTTCCAGGCGTACCTCGACGCGGTCGAGAAGCAGACCGCCAAGACCCCGCAGCAGATCGTCGACGAGGCGACCGCCGCCGGCCTCGGCCCAGACTCCAAGGGTGGCGAAGTCGTCACCTGGCTCAAGACGACCTACGGGATCGGCCACGGGCACGCCAACGCGATGAGTCACGTCATCCGCCACGGCCCGCAGATCGGCGACAAGCACGTCGGTACGACCGGTACCCACCGTGACGAGTCGAACCTGCTCCGGCTGGACGGCGTCGCCAATCGCTGATCAGCACCGGCATACGATCGTGGCGTGACGACGATCGCGCGTGAGGGCGCCCACCCCCGGCCCTCGCTGATGCCGCTCCTCGTGCTCGGGCAGGGCCGCGACCTGGCCACCGAGCGCGGGGTCGAGTGCCC
>DATLQE010000321.1:0-3592 GCA_035535335.1 Lapillicoccus sp.
CGGTGTAGTAGAAGAGCACGGCCACCATGAGGACCGGGACGATCGTGTAGAGCATCTCGATCGGCACGTTGTAGCGCAGCTGCGGCGGCAGGCCGACGTCGGTCTTCTTCCGGCGGTAGGCCACCATGACCCAGATGGTCAAGCCCCAGACGATGAGGCCCACGAAGAGCGCAGGGATCCACGTACCGACCCAGAGGTCGGTGACGCGGGCGGCGTTGTCGGTCACCCCGCTGCCGTTCTGGCCCTGGGGCAGCCACCCGCTGGACGCGGTGCCGTTGCTGGCGCAACCGCTCAGCATCAGGCTCGCCGCGACGATCAGACCGGTGACGGTGATCCCCCGACGCGTCTGGCGCGCGGTCGGTCGTGGGTGCGTGCGCAACAGGGAACCTTCCGGGTCGGCGGAACCTCGGGGAACGACTTTCAGCGTACGTCGTCACCCTACTGTGTGGCCTTCTCGAATCGCTGACGGTGGGGGCCAGCCGGGAGGCTAACGTGACTGCTGTGACGGAGGCTCCGGGGCCCCCTGGAGTGGGTGGGGTTCGCGCACTCCTCGACGGCGCGTCCGGGCCGATCCTGCCGGCCGCTCGGGAGGTTCTGCTGGCCGCGCTCGACGCCGGCTGGGCCGACCCCCGCCGGCTCTACGCGGAGGGCCGCCAGGCCCGCCGCCTTCTCGACGACGCGCGCGAGGCGGTCGCCTCAGGGCTCGGGGTCCGGCCGCCGGAGGTCAGCTTCCTGCCGGGCGGTCCGGTGGCCTTGTCGGCGGCGGTCGAGGGCATCCGGTATGCGTCGCGACGGCGGGGTATGCGCACGGTCGCCGCCGCGGTCGAGCACTCCGCGGTGCTCGTGCCCGCTCGGGCGGTGGCCGCCGCCGCGGACGACGCGACCCTGCTGGACGAGGTGCCGGTCGACGCCGTCGGGCGCGTGCGTCTGGACTCCTGGAAACAGGCCCTCGCGGTGCCCGGGACCGTGGTGGCGGCGCTGCAGAGCGCCAACGGAGAGGTGGGAACCCGGCAGCCCGTCGACGCGGCGTGGGAGGCGTGCGGGGCGGCTGGCATTCCCCTGGTCGTGGACGCCCAGGCTGGCCTCGGACGTGACCCCGTTCCGGAGGCGTACGACGTGGTTGTCGGGGACGCGAGGTCGTGGGGCGGCCCCCCCGGTGTGGGGGTTCTCGCGGTGCCGGAGCGGACCCGCTGGCGCCGTCCCGGAGCCGGAAGCGAGGCCGAGTTCGGGCGGACCGACGCAGAGCCGGTCGTCCCGCTGGTGCTGGCCGCCGCGGAGGCGTGGCTGGCGACCGCGACGGAGCGTCCGGATGAGTCCCGGGGGGCGCGGGAACTCGTCGACGTGGTCCGGTCGGCCGCGTCCGAGGTCCCCGACACGGTCGTGGTGGGCGACCCGGTCGACCGGCTCCCGCACGTGGTGACGTTCTCCTGCCTGTTCGTTGATGGTGAGGCCCTGGTGCACGAGCTGGACCGCCGGGGGTTCGCCGTCGCGTCAGGATCAGCCTGCACGGCGAGCACGCTGGAGCCGAGCCACGTGCTGGCGGCCATGGGCGTGCTGACCCACGGGAACGTCCGGGTGACACTGCCGCTGGCCGGATCCCTCCCCGGTCGCGGTGCGGAACGGGCGGACGGCGTGCACGCCTTTTGCGCCGCGCTCGGGGACGCGGTGGCGGCGGTGCGGTCTCAGCTGGGGACGGACCGGCTGTGAGCTCCGCCGACCTGGAGGTCGACGCGCGGGGGTTGCGCTGCCCCATCCCGGTGATCCGGCTGGGTGCCGCGATGAAGGACCTTCCGACCGGCTCACTCGTGCGGCTGCTCGCCACCGACCCGGCCGCCCGGTCCGACGTAGCCGCGTTCTGTCGGCTGCGGGGCCACGAGCTCGTCGAGACGGTCGACGAACCGGAGCACACCGCATACCTGGTCCGCCGTGGAGGTTGACCACCCCGTTCGGCGTCAGCGGAACGGAGCCGGGAGCGGCGCGGTCAGTGCCGCGGCCAGCAGCCGCAGGTACGCCGACCGCGGTACCTCGGTGACTCCCAACGTCGCCAGGTGCGGCGTCCGCCACTGCACGTCGATGATCCGCCGGGCGTCACCGTCGGCCGCAACGATGTCGACGAGACCGGCGATCGCCGCCTTTGACGCGTCGGTCTCGCGGTGGAACATCGACTCCCCCGCGAACAGCCCGCCGATCGCCATCCCGTAGAGGCCGCCGACCAGCCGTCCGTCCCGCATCACCTCGATGGAGTGCGCCCAGCCGAGCCGGTGGAGCTCGGTGTACGCCGCCACGATCTCCGGCGTGATCCATCGGCCGGACCGCGACGGGTCCGCGCACCCCTCGACCACCCCGGCGAAGTCCGTGTCGACGCATACCTGGAAATGCCGCAGCGAACGACGCAACGACCGGCTCACGTGGAGGTCCCCTGGACGCAGGACCCCGCGCGGGTCCGGCGACCACCAGCCCAGCGGCGCAGACCCGCTGTGGCCCAAACCCATGGGGAAGAGCCCCCGGGCGTACGCCTCGAGCACCGTCCCGGGAGCGAGGTCGGCACCGACACCGACCAGGTCCTCGCCGTCGTCCGCCCCGGTGGCGTCGAACACGAACCGCGACGGCGGCGGGATGGTGGGCACTGAGGGCGGTCAGCCGGGCCGGCAGGCCACCACGGGGCGGATCTCGTCGGCCGAGTCGGGCCCGTAGGCGTCGGCGAGGCGGGCGAGGAACCGCTCCTGCCCCAGGTGGTACTCCTGGGTCCCCACCGTCTCGATGACGTACGTCGCGAGCATCGACCCGAGCTCCGCGCATCGCCGCAGGTCCAGGCCGCCGGCCAGCCCGGTCATGAAGCCGGCCCGGAACCCGTCGCCGACTCCCGTCGGGTCGGCCTTGCGGACCTCACGAGCCACCGGCACGGTGACGACGTCCTCACCCTTGCGGTGGATCGTCACGCCGCGGCCACCGCGGGTGATGACGCGCACGTCGACCCGGCCGAGGATGTCGTCCTCGGACCAGCCGGTCTTCTGCTCGGTGAGGTGCGCCTCGTACTCGTTCGTGAAGAGGTAGGCGGCGCCGTCGACGAGGCGGCGGATCTCCGGGCCGTCGGCGAAGGCGAGCTGCTGGGACGGGTCCGCGATGAACGGGATCCCGCGCGTCCGGCACTCCTGGGTGTGCCGGAGCATCGCCTCGGGATCGTTCGCGCCGATGAGCACGAGGTCGAGGCCGCCGACCCGGGTGGCGATCGGACCCAGCTCGATGAGCCGCGCGTCCGACATCGCCCCCGCGTAGAAGGTCGCGATCTGAGCCATGTCGTCGTCCGTCGTGCAGACGAACCGCGCCGTATGCCGGGTGTCGCTGGTGTGGACCGACTCGCAGTCGACGCCGTGCCGTTCAAGCCACGACCGGTAGTCGGCGAAGTCCTCCCCCACCGACCCGACCAGGATCGGGCGCTGACCCAGGTTCGCCATGCCGAAGGCGATGTTGGCGGCGACGCCGCCGCGCCGGATCTCCAGCTCGTCCGCGAGGAACGACAACGAGATCTTGTCGAGCTGCTCGACAACCAGGGAATCGCGGAAGCGGCCGCGGAAGGTCATGAGGTGGTCGG
>DATLQE010000322.1:0-6430 GCA_035535335.1 Lapillicoccus sp.
TGTCCTCCTCCAGTGGGAGGACTTCGCCATCGACCACGCGCGGCCACTTCTGGACCGGTACCGCGACACGCTGCTCACGTTCAACGACGACATCCAGGGCACGGCGGCGGTGACCCTGGCGACCATCCTGGCCGCCAGCGACGCGAGCGGGACGCCGCTCACGGATCAGCGGTTCGCCCTGCTCGGGGCCGGGTCGGCGGCGACCGGAGTCGCCGAGTACCTCGTCACCGCCCTCGCCGCCGAAGGAGTCGCACACTCCGAGGCGTATGCCCGTTTCGCGATGGTGGACGTCGCCGGGCTGCTGACGCAGGACCGAGCGGACCTCAACGACGCCCAACGGCCGTTCGCGACCCCCGGCGAGCTGGCGCGCCAGTGGGCGTCGGACGGCCGGCCGTCGCTGTCCTCGGTCGTGGACGGTTTCCGGCCCACCGTGCTCATCGGTCTGTCGACGGCCGCCGGAGCCTTCACTGAGCCGATCGTGCGCGCCATGGCCGCACAGACGGCTAGGCCCGTCATCCTGCCCCTCTCCAACCCCTCGAGCCGCGCGGAGGCCGACCCGGCCGACCTGTTGGCGTGGACCGCCGGCCGAGCCCTCGTCGCCACGGGTTCACCGTTTCCCCCGGTCACTACGGACTCGGGGTCGACGACGATCTCTCAGTGCAACAACGCCTTCATCTTCCCGGCCATGGGGCTCGCCTCCGTCGCCGCCAACGCCACCCGGGTCACCGACTCGATGTTCCTCGCGGCGGCGCGTGAGCTCGCCGCCTCGAGCCCAGCTCGGACGTCGGTCACGGACGGTCTGCTTCCGCGGGTGGCCCGACTCCCTGAGCTCGCGCCACAGATCGCTCACGCGGTCGCGCTCGAGGCGGTATCCGAAGGGGTTGCACCCGAGCGGTCGTCGGAGGAGCTCGCCGAGCGCATCACCCGGATGCGGTGGGTCCCCGAATACGCCTGACCAGGGCCGGTCGCCGGTCCCTATCGCAGGACCTCGACCAGCACGACCCACGAGACGAGCAGCGCGCTGATGATGGCGAGGATGGACGCGACGGCCAGGTACGTCAGGCCGGACCCGTTGTCGGCCAGCAGCAGGAGCGCGCCCGCGAGGTAGGACACCAGGGGAACGAAACCGACTCCGGCCTTGACCGGGCGCACTCGGTTCATCGGGTCCTTGTTCTGGAAGATCCGCCGCGATGCGACACCGTGGAACCCCCCGGCAATCAGGGTCGCGACGAGCACCACGATCCCGTAGCCGGCCAGCGACAGACCGGGAACCAGCCCGACGGCTGAAACGATCAGGGCCAGGACCAGCGTCGCGACCCCGGACGCCAGTCTCGCCGTGAGCGAGTTCTCCTTGACGATGTCGCCGATGTTGACGCTCGCGGCGACGATGGCCAGGCCGGCCAAGGCACCCGTGGCGCCCGCCATCGCCAGGTTGAAGTCCGTCCAGGGTTCCAAGACTTCGGTCATGCGCGAACCGTACTGGCCGCGGAGGGCCACTCCGGCGCTCCTTCACTCAGGCCTGGCGTGACGATAGCGGTCTGCGCAATCCCGTCAGCGCGCTCTGTACGTAGTGGTACACACCTAAGGTCACGTTACTTGGGGGAGGGCTGAGTCGATGTCGACCCTGCTGTACACGCTCGGACATCGCATTGCGCGCCATCGCTGGAAGGTCCTCATCGCCTGGTGCCTCCTCGCCGCCGCGGCGTTCGCCGTAGCCGGTGTGGCCGGCGGGCAGCTGGTCAACGACTACTCGATCCCCGGTACGGAGTCCCAGCGCGGCATCGACACCCTCGCGCAGCGCTTTCCCCAAGCGTCCGGCACGACGGGGCAGGTCGTCTTCACGTCCACGTCCGGTCCCATCGCCGACCATCAGGCCGCGGTCGAGCAGCAGATCCAGGCCATCTCCAAGGTCCAGCACGTCACCTCCGTCGACGACCCCTTCGCCAGCGATGCGGTCGGCACCATCTCGCCGGACAAGCTCAACGCGATGTCGTCGATCCAGTTCGACGTGCCGGCGACGAACCTGCCGCCGGAAGCGATAACGCAGGTCGAGGCTGCGGCTCAGCCGCCGACCGGTGCCGCGTTCACCGTCACTCTCGGGGGAGCCATGTACCCGCCCACCGGCGTGGGCGTCGGCATCACCGAGGTGCTGGGCGTCCTGCTGGCCTTCGCCGTTCTCGCCATCACCTTCGCCTCCCTCCTGGCCGCCGGGCTGCCGCTGGTGACCGCGGCGCTGGGTGTCGGCATCACGCTGTCCGGCGTTCTCACCGTCGCCAGCGTCGCGACCATCTCCACGACCACGCCGACGCTGGCGCTGATGATCGGCCTCGCCGTCGGGATCGACTATGGCCTGTTCATCGTCACGCGCCATCGACGCCAGCTCGCGACCGGCCTCAGTGTCGCCGAGTCGATCGCGCAGGCGTCGGCGACCGCGGGCTCGGCGGTCGTCTTCGCCGGCACGACGGTGATCATCGCCCTGTGCGGGCTGGCCGTCGCGCAGATCCCGTTCCTGTCGGTGATGGGGTATGCGGCGGCGGTCGGCGTCGCGGTGGCGGTGCTCGCGGCGCTGACCCTGCTCCCCGCCGTGCTCTCCCTCATGGGCAACCGACTCCGCCCCAAGCCGAGCTCTCGAGCGGTCAAGCTCTCCGACAAGGCGGCCCAGGGGCGTACCCTCGGGGCGCACTGGGTCTCGATCGCGACGAAGGTCCCCGTGGCCACGATCCTCCTCGTCCTCGCGGCCATCGGCGTCCTCGCCATCCCGGCGAAGGACCTGGCACTCTCGTTGCCCGACAACGGAAGTGCCGAGGCCGGATCTCCACAGCGCGTGACGTACGACCTCGTCTCGACGGAGTTCGGACCGGGGTACAACAGCCCGCTGCTGGTGACGGCCAACATCATCACCAGCACCGACCCGAAGGGCACCGTCAGCAGCCTCGCCAACGACGTCGCCGCCATCCCGGGGGTTCTCGCCGTCACCAAGCAGACCCCGAACACCACCGCCGACCTCGGCCTGGTGCGCATCGTGCCGCAGTGGGGCCAGAGCGACCCGCGAACCACCGACCTCGTGCAGCGGCTCCGCGCTCAGGCGCCGCAGTGGGAGCAGGAGCTCAAGGTCACCGACATCCTCGTGACGGGGCAGACCGCCGTCGCCATCGACGTGTCCGACCAGCTCAGTGCGGCGCTCCTCCCCTTCGGCATCGTCGTGGTCGGCCTGTCGCTGATCCTGCTGGCCATCGTCTTCCGGTCAGTCGCGGTGCCGATCAAGGCGACCCTCGGCTACCTCTTGTCCATTGCTGCCGCGCTGGGAGCGGTGACCGCTACGTGCACCTGGGGCTGGTTGGCCGGGCCGCTCTCGATCTCGTACATCGGCCCACTGGTCAGCTTCATGCCCATCATCCTCATGGGTGTCCTCTTCGGCCTGGCGATGGACTACGAGGTGTTCCTCGTCTCCCAGATCCGCGAGGACTACGTCCACTCTGGGGACGCGAAGCACGCGATCCGCACCGGCTTCATCGGCAGCGCGCGAGTCGTCACCGCGGCGGCCATCATCATGATCTCCGTCTTCGCGGCGTTCATCCCGGACGGCTCGGCCACCATCAAGCCCATCGCGATCGGGCTGACGACCGGCGTGTTCGTCGACGCATTCCTCGTCCGGATGACCCTGGTGCCTGCGGTGCTCGCCCTGCTCGGTCGGCACGCCTGGTGGATCCCTCGCTGGCTGGACCGGGCCCTGCCCCGCATCGACGTCGAAGGCCAGTCGCTGGTGAAGCACGTGGAACAGACCGAGTGGGACGAGGCCAATCCCGGCGTCGCGGTCCGCGCCGAGCAGCTGGTGCTCCCGTCGAGCGAGGGGCCGGTCGAGATCGACCTCATGGTGCCCTCCGGCGTGGTGTGGACGGTTGAGCACGACGACCCGCGTTGGCGTTCGGCGCTGGTCTGGACCGTCGCGGGTTGGCGGAAGCCCGAGGGAGGCGTGCTCGGGGTGCTCGGGTGTGTGCTGCCCGAGGAGAGCGGTTTCGTCCGCAAGAAGGCCCGAGTCGTCCCCGCGTCGAGCCGGGACGAGGACGAGCTCACGGTCCGGCAATACCTGCGGGCGGTCCTCGTCGCGCAGTCGAAGAGTCCCTGGTCGCCCAGTGACGGCGTCGCGCAGGCGCTCGACCAGGCCGAGTCCTGGCTCGAGCCTCTCACCGAGACGACCTCGCGGACCCAGACGAAGCTCGAGGACCGTCGGCTCGGCCAGCTCAGCGCCATCGAGCGACAGCTGGTCGCTCTCAGCGCCGCGGCGGCCCAGCGCCCCGAGCTCCTCCTCGTGCAGGACGCCGATGCCGGGCTCGGGGCCGTGGAGATGTCGTGGTTCACGTCGGTCTGCCACGAGATCGCCGCCGCAACGGCGGGGACCGTTCTGCTCGTCGGCCAGCACGTCGCCACGGAGACCGGTCACGACGGCGAAGCCGAGCCGGCTCTCGTCGGCGGGGGCGAGACGGAAACCTCGACTACGGGCATACGGGTCACGGCCGGCGACGGGTCCGGGTCCGCGACCGAGGAAGAGGCGCGTCACGACGGGGGCGCCGAGGGAGAGCGGCCATGAGCGAGATCGCAACCGGCCGAAGCAACCGGCCTTGGCGGCGTGCCGTCGTGCCGGTCGTCGCGGTACTGCTGGCCGTCCTCGCCGGCGGGATGCTTCTCTGGGCCATCAAGGGCCACCAGACCAGCCCCTCGGCCATCCCGGTCGCCATCGTCAACAACGACGCTCCCGTGACGACCGGCTCGGGCAACGACCAGAAGACCGTCGCCGCCGGTCGCCTGCTGGCGGCCAACCTCAGCGAACCAAGCCCGTCGACGACGACGCCGTTGTCGTGGCAGCTGATGGACGCCGACGACGCCGCCGCCGGACTCCAGGACGGCTCGTTCTACGGCGTGCTGACCATCCCGCAGGACTTCTCGGCGGCCATCACGTCCACGTCGGGCACCACCCCGCAACAGGCCAAGCTGCAGCTGGTCACCGATGACTCGGCCAGCGCGGCGGTCGCGGCACTCGCGCAGCTGACCGTCGACCAGGCGGCGTTGACGCTCGGCCAGCAGGTGACCTCCTCGTACGTCGACCAGCTGCTGCAGAGCATGACCAGCATCCACAATTCGTTGTCCAGCTCGGCCTCGAGCGCGCAAACCCTGGCCAGCTCGAGCGACGAGCTCGCATCCTCGAGCCAGCAGCTGGCCGAGTCGACGGGGCAGGTGGCCAGTGGAGCCGACTCCCTCGACCAGGGGAGCAGCAGCCTGGCCGCCGGCGCGGCCACGCTCTCCTCGGGCGCCGCCCAGACGGCGACGGGTGCGGCTCAGGTCGCCCAGGGCACGAGCAGTCTGGCGACGGCGGCAGGCCAGCTGGACCAGGGCGCCGAGGTGGCGGCCGCGGGGGCCGCCACCCTGTCGACGACGGCGCAGCGCGTCTCCACGGGAGCCACCGTGCTCGCCAACCAGACGGGCGAGCTCGCCTCGGGCATGGGGCGGGTGGACGACGACGCCCGGCGGCACGCGGACGTCTCAACCGATGTCGCCGACCGCGCCCAGGAGGTCGCCGACGCCTGCCCGGCCACGGCCGACCGCGCCTACTGCGACCGGGTCTCCGCGCTGGCCACGGAGAGCCGGCTGGAGTCCGACGGCGCCCGGGCGCTCCGGCTCACGGTCGGCGTCGAGACCGCGCGCAGCGCGGTGGTCTCACGGGGCGCGCAGGCACTGGCCACCGCCAACTCGGGGCTGGCCGGGGGCGCTGCCCAGCTCGCCACCGGCACGTCGCAGGTCAGCTCCGGTGCGGATGCCCTCAGCACCGCCGCGGGTCGGCTGTCGACGGGGGCCTCCGGTGTCGCGACGGGAACGTCGCGGGTCGCCAACGGCGCCGCCCAGACGTCCGCCGGCGCGTCGTCGCTGGCGACCGGCGCCGCCCAGCTGGCGAGCGGTACCGAGCAGCTGGCCGGTGGCAGCAACCAGCTCGCGAGCGGTGCCGAGCAGCTCGCGGGCGGCAACGAGCAGTTGGCGACCGGTCTGGCCAACGGCGCACAGCAGGTGCCGAGCTACACCGACGACCAGCGCAACGCCCTCGTCAGCGTGGTCACGACGCCCGTCGACGTCGGCTCCACGGCCGACAACCCGGCGACGGTGGCCGCCTCGCTGGTCCCGGTGGTCCTCGGCCTGGTGCTGTGGGTGGGGACGCTGATGCTGTTCCTGACCGGGACGTCCGTTCCCGACGGACCGGCGTGGTCACAGGCATCGCCCTGGCGGCGCGTCCTCGCGCGCTGGTTGCCCGCGGCTCTCGTCGGCGTGCTCCAGGCCGCTGTGGTCATCGCCCTGGTGGCGGTCAGCGGCGTGTCGATCTCGTCTCCCGTCGGACTGGTGGGCATTGCCGTCCTTGGCGCGGTCGCGTTCGCCGCCACCAACC
>DATLQE010000323.1:0-3054 GCA_035535335.1 Lapillicoccus sp.
CTGACCAACGGTCTGCACCCCGGTCAGATGATCGTCGTGGCGGCGAGACCCGCCATCGGCAAATCGACGCTGGGTTTGGACATCGTCCGGACGGCGGCGATCAAGCACAACCTTGCGGCGGTCATCTTCTCGCTGGAGATGAGCAAGACCGAGATCACGATGCGGCTGCTGTCCGCGGAGGCTGGCATCCAACTCCAGCACATGCGCAAGGGCACCATGCGCGAGGAGGACTGGACCCGGCTGGCGTCGACGATGGGCCGCGTGTCCGACGCCCCGCTGTTCATCGACGACTCGCCCAACATGTCGCTCATGGAGATCCGGGCGAAGTGCCGCCGTCTCAAGCAGCGCGACAACCTCAAGCTCGTCGTCATCGATTACCTGCAGCTCATGTCGTCCGGGAAGAAGGTCGAGTCACGTCAGCAGGAGGTGTCCGAGTTCTCCCGCGCACTCAAGCTGCTGGCCAAGGAGCTCGAAGTCCCGGTCGTGGCGATCTCACAGCTGAACCGTGGTCCTGAACAGCGCACCGACAAGCGGCCGCAGATGTCCGACCTGCGTGAATCGGGGTGCCTGACAGCGGAAACCCGGGTGCTGCGTGCAGATACGGGTGCAGAAGTGTCGCTAGGTGAAATGCTGCGCTCCGGTGAGCGCGACATTCCGGTGTGGTCGCTGAACGAGTCGCTGCGTTACGTCCGGCGGCATCTCACGCACGTGTTCTCGACCGGCGTCCGACCGGTGTTCCGGTTGACATTGGCATCCGGCAAGCAGGTGCGAGCCACCCAGAACCACCCCTTCCTCACGTATGCCGGCTGGCGCGCGTTGGGTGACCTACGCGCAGGGGATCGGCTGGCGGTGCCACGTCACGTTCCAGCTCCGGACTACTTCGAGCAACCACTCGACGACGCCGACCTGCGGTTCGGTGCCCGCCTCCTGTCGTCACGAACGCGTGACCGCGTCTCCGGCTCGACGGCTGCGGCCGGGTGCCGGATCGGCTTTGATGTCGTTCCGAAGGACCGGCGTCGGTTGATGCCGGACATCGCCTTCTTTCCGAAGCGCCAGATCGCCTTGTTCATCCACAGTCTCTGGGCCATCGATGGACGCATCAGCGTCAACGAAGCGGCCGACGGCGGCACCATCAGCCTGCACGCTCGGTCCCGGCAGCTGGTCGACGACATCGGCATGTTGCTGCTGCGCTTCGGTATCTCCACTCGAGTCTCCAGTGACCGAACCGGCTGGACGCTCGAGGTAGCAGGCGTCGATGACCAGAGGCGTTTCCTCCAGGAGGTAGCCGTACACAGTCCGCTCTCGCCGGCGGCCGAGCGGCTCCTGGCGATGGTGCGTGATCGCCGGGATCGGGCCTCTGCGTCCGCCCCCAGGTTGCGGCCGACCGCCGTCGGCGCCCACCCCGCGTCCTGGGCGATCGACAGTGAGGAGGGGCTGGTCGAGGACGAGCAGCTCGACCTGGTCCGAGTGGCCGAGCTGCTGGACAGCCTCGAGTTGGACCTCGAAGCGGCCAACGATGTGTTGTGGGACGAGATCCTCTCGGTCGAGCCGGACGGGGTTGAGGAGGTCTTCGACGCCACTGTCGCGGGCGGCCACAACTTCGTCGCTAACGGCATCGCCGTGCACAACTCGATCGAGCAGGATAGT
Source organism: Lapillicoccus sp. (assembly GCA_035535335.1). GTDB lineage: Bacteria > Actinomycetota > Actinomycetes > Actinomycetales > Dermatophilaceae > Lapillicoccus. The sequence continues at coordinate 1,648 of DATLQE010000323.1, forward strand.
GACGTCGTGATCCTGTTGCACCGCGAGGAGGCATACGAGCGGGAGAGCCCGCGGGCCGGCGAGGCAGACCTTATTGTCGCCAAGCACCGCAACGGCCCGACCGACACGATCGTGCTGGCGTTCCAGGGCCACTACAGCCGCTTCACCAACATGGCGCCGAGCTTCTGACCCGCGTGTCGAGATGCAGCCAAATCCTTTGAGAAGAGCCGTCGATTCCAAGAATTGGCCGACGTCATGCAACTCGGGCGAATCGCCTTTGCTCCTTATGGAGTCTGCACTCAGGTGACCCGAGTCCGCGCCGATCCGAGATCGGGAATTCAGCGCCTGGTCTCGTACCTGGTCAGGAGCACGCCGTCGGGAAACGTCCGGGTCTCCACCAAGTTCAGGTTCACCCAGTTGTCCAGGGCCGTGAAGAACGGCGTGCCACCGCCCACCAGGACCGGTGCGGTGGCCAGAACGTACTCGTCGATCAGCCCGGCCCGCATGGCTGCCGCGGCGAGCGTGGCGCCGCCGATGTCCATGGCGCCGCCGTCCTCGGCCTTGAGCCGGGTGATCTCGGTGACCGCGTCGCCGGTGACCAGGCGGGTGTTCCAGTCGACCGTGCTGGTGGTCGAGGAGAACACCACCTTGGGCATGTCCCGCCAGCGGCGGGCGAACTCGATCTGCGCCGGTGTGGCGCCAGGCTGTTGATCGGCGGTCGGCCAGTGGGAGCTCATCGTCTCCCACAGTTTGCGTCCGTACAGCGCCAGGCCCGTCGCCCCGACCCGGTCGGACCACCACTGGAACAGCTCGTCGCTGGGTACGCTCCAGCCGAGGTCGTCGCCGGGCGCGGCGATGTAGCCGTCCAGGCTCAGGTTCATGGCGAAGGTCAGTGTGCCCATAGCGTCAGCCTCCCGTGAGTCGGTATGCGGCGTGCGGACCAACACGGCGCGGACAATTCATCGGCCAGACCACATCGAGGGCCGGTTGACCACCGAGCCAAGGGGATGCTGCCTACGGCACCCACGACGCCGTCACTACCCAACTGCTGGGGACCTCGTCGGAGGCCACATCGAGCCAGGCGAAACCCGGGCTGACGCCATTCGACGCGAGTGCCACGAAGAACTCGGGATCGACGTCGACGATCCGCAACCGATCCCGATGACGGTCTCAGACCCGCTCATCGAGATACACGCTTTCGTCGTCACCTGATGGCGTGGTGACCCGACCAACGAGGCGCCCGCCGACATGACGACCTGCGGTGGTACCAGCGGGCCGACCTTGACGAGCTTGCCTCGCGTAGCCCGCCAGCCTGCCCGACCTCCTCGCCGCGACGGCCAGCCTGAGTAGCGCCCCCCCGCAGCATCGTCGGACCGGGCGAAGCTCAGCCGACATGTCGCTTGGGCCGTGCCAACCGACTGCAGGTGG
>DATLQE010000324.1:0-4476 GCA_035535335.1 Lapillicoccus sp.
GCTGCCAGGTCCAGGCCCGTACGCCCGGGCATCTCGATGTCGGTGACCAGGACGTCCGGGCGAAGTGAGCAAATGAGCCGCAACGCGTCGTCACCGTCGGCGGCACTGCCGACGACGTCGAGATCCGGCTCGAGACCGAGCAGTGTGCCCAATGCGCCGAGGACCATGCGCTGGTCCTCGGCGAGCAGGACCGAGATGCTCACTGCCCGGCGGCGGCGGTCGGCACCGCCGGGTCGGGGGCCGTGCGGGGCAGCCGCACGAGGACGCGGGTCCCGGGTCTGGCGCTGCCGGCAGGTCCCGACTGCAGGTCGACCTGGCCGCCCAGCGCCCTGACCCGTTCCCGCATACCGGACAGGCCGGCCCCGTCGCGTCCGCTCGCGCCGCGCCCGTCATCGGTGACTTCGAGCTCGACGTCGTCGATGGTGGCGCGAGCACGGATGCTGATCCGGTGGGCATTGGCGTGACGGAGCACATTGGTCACTGCCTCCCGCAAGGCGAGTGCGAGAGCGGCCTCCTGTTCAGCCGGAAGCACCGGCAGATCAACGGTGGCGTCGGCCTCGACGCCGGCAGATGCCAGGGCCCGCTGCGAGTTGACCAGCTCGGCGCCGAGTCCCTTCGCCCGGTACCCAGCAACGGCGGTGCGTACCTCGCCCAGCGCGGTGCGGGCCGTCTGCTCCACCTCGCGCATCTCCTGCCCGGCCCGGTCGGGGTGGGCCGGCACGAGCCGAGAGGCGAGCTCGGCCTTCAGCACGATCACTGACAAGGTGTGACCGAGCAGGTCGTGCAGGTCACGTGCGATGCGTTCCCGCTCAGCGATCGCGGCCAGCCGCTCGATCTCCTCGTCCGCCCGTCGCAGCTGCGCCTGGGCGCGGACTCTTTCGCCGTCAATGATCCCGGTTGCCCCGATCACCAGGACGAACACCACGATCGGCACAACAGCGAGGAGTCGCCACGGCATGGGAGTCGGGGAGATCAGGAACGTCACCCCGGCCAGCGCGGCGAGCACGGCGACCGTGATGACGGCCCGTCTGACCGGGGAGAGACGTCCGGCGAGGGCCGCGGCGTAGACGATGAACACCCCCGCCGCGGCATTGACCAGCGTCCCCACCACTCCGAGCCCAGCCATCGCGGCCAGCAGCACCGTCAGGCGTCGCTGGTCCCGCTCAGCGAGGCCGGCCCGGTAGAGGGGCAGGAAGGCCACCACCATCACCGCGGTCGCGACCCACGTCACGGCAGTGGCGTCCGGGTCGAACGTCGGCTGGAAGACCAGCGCGATCAGGTACACCAGCCACAAGTAGGGGGCGTAGCGGGCGATGCGCTGGTTCACGACGGACCTCGTCTCATCCGTAGGTGCGTCCCTCGTCGCGCCGGAAACCCCAGGCTGCCACACCCAGGAACACCACGGTGAACGCCAGCACCGCCCCCGCGTGCACGGCAGGTGAGCCGCCCTCCGAGGCTCCGATCGTGCTCAGCGCGAGCTGGACGAAGTGGTACGGCGGCAAGAACGGAGCCACCGACTGCACCAGCTCGGGAAGCTGGCTGATCGGGATCCACAGCCCGGATGCGAACGCCATGGGCAGCCACACGAGGTTGAGCACCGCCGGCGCCGAGTTCGGGCCGACCAGGTAGCCGAAGGCCAGACCCATTGCCGAGAACGGCAGCGCACCGGCGACGAGCGCCAGACCCACCGCCACCCACTGGTCCAGGCCCAGGCGGACGCCACCGAGCAGCGCGCCAAGGGTGAACAGCCCCAGCACGATGATGGTGGCGATGGTCAGGCTCATCAGCACCTTGGCGACGAAGTAGACCAGCGGCGGCATGGGCGCGACCCGCTTGAGCCTCATCCAGCCCTGCCCACGCTCGACGGCCACCGACACGCCGAACCCGAACAGCGCCGCCCCGATCACGCCGAACGCCCCGTAGGTGACCATCAGGTAGGTGGTGGCCTCTACCCCGTCGGCCTGCTGCCCCGCGAAGGCGATCCCGAAGATCACGTAGAACATCAGCGGAAGGGCGATCGTGCTGGCGGCGAAGATCGGTATCCGGACCAGCTTGAGGAACTCGTGCCGCGCCTCGGTGGCGTACACCCGCAGCGCTCGGCGGCGGGAGTAGCGCGGAGGCGCTCCTGCATTCTGCTCTGTCCGTGTGGTCGTCATACTCCTGGTGCTCATGCTGCTTGCTCCGTCCGGTTGGTCAGGGTCAAGAACGCGTCCTCGAGGGTGGGTTCGGTGATCGTCAGTCCGGCCACTGACCGGTCCCGGGCCAGCAGCTCCCGCACCACCGGCTCCGCCTCGCTCACCAACAGCTCCAGCCGGGAACCGTCACGCACCGCGTGGTGAACGCCAGCCCACCGGGAGGCCTCCAGGGCCGCCACCGTGGACTCCGCGTTGATCCGCCGACCGGGCACCAGGGACTTCACCTGCGACGGGCTGCCCTCAGCGATCACGCGGCCCTGGTTCAGCACCACGATCCGATCGGCCAGGGCGTCAGCCTCCTCCAGGTAGTGCGTGGTCAGCACCACCCCGCGGCCAGAACCAGCCAGGTCACGCAGTGTCGCCCACAGGGTGCGCCGCACCTCGGCGTCCAACCCCGTTGTCGGCTCGTCCACGAACACCAGCTCCGGATCGCCGCACAAGGCGATGCCGAACAGAACTCGACGCTGCTGCCCGCCGGACAGCGTCCCGAACAGTCGGTTCTCCAGCCCGCTCAGGCCGGCGGCTTCCACGACCGATGCGAACGGCAACGGCGCCGGGTAGTAGCCGCGGAACGCCGTCAGCAGTTCCCTCACCCGCAGCGTGGCCGGAACCCCGGACGACTGCAGCATCACACCCGTCCGCTGCCGCGCCGCCAGATCCCGCGGATCCCTCCCGAACAGCCGCGCCGTGCCGCTGGTCGGCGAGCTCAATCCGGTCAGCATGCTCAGCGCGGTCGTCTTGCCCGCGCCGTTCGGGCCCAGCACTGCCAGCAGCTCTCCTGCCCGCACGGTCAGGTCGACATCGGCAACAGCGTGCACAGCCGCTGCGCCGGTCCCGAACGTCTTGGAAGCTCCGAGAAGCTCGGCCAGGACAATGCCCGGCACCCCTATGTCAGTGAGTCGATCGGTCATGGCAGCAACACTCCGGCAAACCACGCTTGCCCCCGTAGTGCCGCCGATCACCAGATCCTGATGACAAACGTCAGACTCGCGGAGCCACCGAGTCGGCGATCACGCCCACAGTCTCGGGATGAGCACCTGAAGGGGAGCCCTCCAGCCTCAGGGGTTCCCGACCGGCAGAACGCCCTTCGGATCTCGCACGCAACGGGACTGATAAGCACCGGCATCCAAGCCAGTCGGAGTTCCGGTCATGCGTCTCTCCGCATGTTGGCCACCGTTGGTTGCAGCAGTTCCGCCCGTCGCGGTGGGCCCGGGGACGGGCTGCGGCCTCGTCGAGGCGCGCCGGGCGGTTCTCTGCGGTACACAGGAGGCCGCGGGTCGTATCGGGTCCCCAACCGCCAAAGGAGCAGCACATGACTGAAACGCCACAGCCGCCCACCAGCGCACTCACCGAGGATGAACAGAAGACTGTCCGGTCCGCCGCCCTGCGCGCCGGCGCCTTCGTCGCTCAGGCGGAGCCCGGGTTCCTCGATACCTTCAAGGAGTCCTTCGCCGCGAGTAAGGCGGTCAGAGCCGCCTCGCCCGAGGTGCAGAAGCTCGTCACTGGAGGCTTCCCGGAGATGCCCTCGGGCGGTAGGGACGACGTCGACGCACGCACCCTCGACCTCCTGAAGCAGGCCGTCAGCATTCTGACGCAGAAAGCCCCGCAGCTCGTCGAGGAGTACAAGCAGGTCGTGCTGCAGTCCGCGAAGGACGTCGCGGCCGCCGCCGACGACATGTCAGAGAAGGAGACACAAGCGGTCGGCGAGATCGAGCGTGCCCTAGCCGGCTGATGATTTGTTGTTCCCGGGACGATGGAGGACGGCGTATGAAAGGTCCCTTGGGGTTCAGGCGGTGGGACCCTGGTCAACCGCTTCCCGCATCCGGTCGAGGAGGCGTTTCATCGGCGCCGTCATCTGGCGACTGCTGGCCGGCGCGATCTCACTGATCTGAGCGATGAGGGGGATGTCGGAGTCATGCATCGCAACCTGGGCCATCGACCAGTGCGCGAAGGCCCGAGTGCTCGTCCGTTCCTCGAACAGCAGCTCAACCCCGTCGTGCCGAGGATCCCGCTGAATCGTGGCGAAGAGAGACCGTACGACGGCTTCATCGCCCTCCAGCACCTGAACGAACCACTGCCCGGAGAGCAGGAGAGCCCCGGTGATGTTCCGCCTCTCGTTGTTCGACCGGGCGCGGGCGAAAAGGTCCGCCAACTCGTCCCCGCGCTCTTCGGCCGAAAGACGGTCGCGGCTGCGGTACATCAGTTGGAAAACGGGTCCGATCGCCGTCCGCAGCGGCCCATCAGTCATTGCCGATTCCCTTGACTGCGGTCGACCAGTCGC
>DATLQE010000325.1:0-8324 GCA_035535335.1 Lapillicoccus sp.
GGCCGGCTCGGGGGAGGGGATGACCGGGTTCTCACTCTCGCTGCCGTGCTCAGACACGTCGCTGCCTCTCCTGTCGTGGTGCGGTGGTCGATCGGGTTGTCACGTCGTGGGGTCGGGGGGTCGGTCAGGTGGTCGCCGGGACCGCGGCGCAGGCCCGGCACCAACCCCAATAGGTGACCTCGGCCTCGTCGATGACGAAGCCTCGGTCGTCGGACGCGGTCAGGCACGGAGCGGGACCGACCGCGCAGTCGACGTCGGCGATCGTCCCGCACGACCGGCATACAACATGGTGGTGGTTGTCGCCGACCCGCGCCTCGTACCGGGCGACCGAGCCGGACGGTTGGATCCGGCGGACCAGCCCGGCCGAGGTCAGCGCGCGGAGGACGTCGTAGACCGCCTGGTGGGAGACCGCGGGGAGTGCCGCGCGGACCACCCCGATCAACGAGTCGGTGTCGGAGTGCGGGTGGGTATGCACCGCCGCCATGACCGCGAGCCGGGGGCCGGTGACCCGGAGCGGGGCACGACGCAGCATGAGCTCGTAGTCCGCGGTCGTCGGCACGCCACTCACTATCCTCCCCGCTTCTGGAACGCCTCAAGAAGGGGTGACCTCACGTGAGCTCAGGTGCCGGCGTAGTAGCCCGCATCGAGGTCCTCGAGAAGGCCAGGATGCGTCGGGGTCCAACCCAGCCGCTGCTGCGTCAGCTCGCTCGTTGCCGGGATGTCGAGGGCGAAGAGGTCCCCGATCCAGCCGAAGAGCGCAGCTCGTCCAGCGGCGGCCACCGGTTGGCGCCGTCCTCCACGTAGCCGGAAGCGCGCGCCCTGTCCGCCGCGAGCCGCGCCGCCTTGGGGAAGCGGGGCGTCGGCGACGCCGGGGCGGCCCTGGCCGCCGAGGTGGGGGTGGCGGTGTTCACGACGGGCTTTCGAGCGCGGGCTCGCCAGCCCACGTCGGTCGCTCGCCGAGAGCATCGCGGCCCGCCTTCACCAAGCTCGCGGCCGTTGCCGAGGCGCCCGGCCCGAAGGCCCCCGCGGCGCGCTGACCGGTCGGATCCGCGCGGGACCCCAAGTGGTTCCACCATCTGGACGCCGGTGATCGCCGGCGTCGGTCGTGGTCCACGATAGATAAGTCCTACTTATCAGACGGGAAATGCCGAGTTATGTGACTCGGCTCCCGCGGCCACCTTGGAGCGCCATGTCCCTCCCTCCCCGTCGTCCCTCCCTCGTCGCCGCCGTCGGTGCGGCTCTCGTCCTGGCGACGACCGCCTCCTGCAGTGGCGGGTCCAGTGACGTGGTCGACGCACCGGCCGGGTCCACCCAAGCCCCAGCGGCCGACGGTTCGGGCCGCACCGTGAACCTGTACGCGTACGCCGTCCCCAAGCCGGGCTTCGACAAGCTGATCCCCGCCTTCAGTGCGACGTCGGCCGGGAAGGGGGTCACGTTCCAGCAGTCCTACGGCGCGTCTGGCGACCAGTCGCGCAAGGTCGCGGCCGGCGCGGCCGCCGACTTCGTAAACTTCTCCGTCGAGCCCGACGTCACCCGGCTGGTCGACGCCGGACTGGTCGACCCGGCCTGGAACTACGGTCCCCACAAGGGGATCCCGTTCGGCTCGGTGGTGACCATCGTCGTGCGCAAGGGCAACCCGAAGGGCATCCAGGACTGGGACGACCTGCTCAAGCCGGGCGTCAACGTCGTCACCCCGAACCCGTTCAGCTCCGGCTCGGCGAAGTGGAACCTCCTGGCGCCGTACGCGGCGAAGAGCGACGGCGGCAAGAACGCCCAGGCCGGTCTCGACTACGTCTCGGCGCTCGTCGAGGACCACGTGACCACCCAGCCGAAGTCCGGCCGCGAGGCGAGCGACACCTTCCTCCAGGGCACCGGCGACGTGCTCATCAGCTACGAGAACGAGGCCGTGTTCCTCGAGCGCGACGGTGACGCGGTCGAGCACGTCACCCCGCCGACGACCTTCAAGATCGAGAACCCCGCCGCGGTCCTCAAGAACAGCAGCAACCTGGCCACGGCCCAGGCGTTCAACGACTTCCTCTACACGACGCAGGCCCAGACCCTGTTGGCGCAGGCCGGTTTCCGACCCGTCGACGAGGCCGTGGCGACGCAGTATGCGTCGAGCTTCCCGGCCCCCGCCAAGCTCTGGTCGATCGACGACCTCGGCGGCTGGAAGACGGTCGACAAGACCCTGTTCGCCAAGGACACCGGCACCATCGCGGTGATCTACGACTCGGCGACCAAGTGACGTCATGGCGCTGACCGCCACCCGCTCCCGGGCCGGGGACACCGGCCCAGGAGCGCCGGCGCCGTCTGTCGAACGGACGGCCCGAGCGCACCGGGTCACCGGCACCATCGGCCCCCTGGGCATCGGTGTGTCGGTGCTCTGGCTGAGCGTGATCGTGCTGCTGCCCCTGGCGGCGATGACGTTCACGGCGTTGTCGGGCGGCCTGGGGGACTGGTGGGACGCGGTCACTGCGCCGGCAGCCCTGGCCGCCCTTCGGGTCACCCTGGGCACGTCGGCGGTCGTCGCCCTGGTCAACGTGGTCATGGGCACCCTGGTCGCGTGGGTCCTGGTGCGCGACGACTTCCGCGGCAAGGGCCTGGTCAACGCCATGATCGACCTGCCCTTCGCGCTGCCCACCATCGTGGCGAGCATCGTGCTGCTGTCGCTCTACGGGCCGTACAGCCCGATCGGGCTCCAGCTCAACGCGACGACGCCGGGGCTGGCCGTCGCGCTGGCCTTCGTCACGCTTCCGTTCGTCGTCCGTGCGGTCCAGCCGGTCCTTCTCGAGGCCGACCGCGAGGTCGAACAGGCGGCAGCGTCGTTGGGCGCGAGCAACGTCACGGTGTTCCGGCGCATCGTCCTCCCGACGCTGTTGCCGGCCATCCTCAGCGGCGGCGGTCTGGCCTTCGCCCGGGCCATCGGCGAGTACGGCTCCGTCGTCCTCATCGGCGGCAACATCCCGGGCCGGACGCAGGTGGCCTCGCAGTACATCCAGCAGCAGATCGAGATCGACCGCCCGGTCAACGCGGCCGCGGTGTCGGTGGCGCTGCTGCTCGTGGCCTTCGTCGTGCTCTTCCTCCTGCGCCTCCTGGCCGGGGTGCAGCGGCGGCGCGAGGACAAGGCGCCGTGAGGCTGGGTACCGGCGCCCGGCTGACCGCGCGGACAGTGGCCCTCGCCTACCTCACCGTGCTCGTCGTCCTGCCGGTGGTCGTCATCCTCTGGCGCAGCCTCGCAGAGGGCATCGGGGGCTTCGTCGCCTCGGTCACGACGCCGGCCGCCATCTCCGCGTTCAACCTGTCCGTGCTGATCGTCGCGATCGTCGTCCCGCTCAATGTCGTCTTCGGTGTGACGGTCGCCCTGGCGCTGGTGCGCGGCCGGTTCCTCGGGCGTGGCGCGCTGCAGGCGGTGGTCGATCTACCGTTCGCGGTCTCGCCCATCGTCGTCGGCGTGGCCCTGATCCTGCTGTGGGGCGTCGGCGGTTGGTTCGGCGGGGTCGAGGCGCTGGGGTTCAAGGTCATCTTCGGGCTTCCCGGGATGATCCTCGCGACCATCTTCGTGACCATGCCGTTCGTCGTCCGCGAGGTCGAGCCCGTGCTGCACGAGATCGGCCAGGAGCAGGAACAGGCCGCGGCGACGCTGGGGGCGTCCGGCGGCCAGACCTTCTGGCGCATCACGCTGCCGGCCATCCGCTGGGGGCTGACCTATGGCGTCGTCCTCACCGTGGCCCGGTCACTCGGGGAGTTCGGCGCCGTGATCATGGTGTCCTCCGGCTTCCCAGGGGTGTCCCAAACCCTGACGCTGCTCGTCCACGGGCGGTACCTCGACGACCACAACACCTTCGGCGCCTATTGCGCGGCCACCCTCCTCATGGGCATGGCGGTCGTCGCGCTGGCCCTGATGACCCTGCTTGACCGGAAGAGGTCCACTCGATGATCACGGTTTCTCACGCCTCCAAGGCTTTCGGCGGCTTCCTGGCGCTGGACGACGTCTCACTCGACATCCCGACCGGCTCCCTGACCGCGCTGCTCGGACCGAGCGGCTCTGGGAAGTCGACGCTGCTGCGGGCGATCGCCGGACTGGACGACCTCGACGGCGGCGCGGTCACCATCGGCGGCGTCGACGTCACGCACGTCGTGCCGCAGAAGCGCGGCATCGGCTTCGTGTTCCAGCACTACGCGGCGTTCAAGCACATGACGGTGCGCGACAACATCGCCTTCGGCCTCTCGATCCGGCGCCGCCCCAAGGCCGAGATCCGCCGCCGAGTGGACGAGCTGCTGGAGGTGGTCGGGCTCGAGGTGTTCCAGAACCGATACCCCGCCCAGCTGTCGGGCGGCCAGCGGCAGCGGATGGCGCTGGCCCGGGCGCTCGCGGTCGACCCTCAGGTGCTGCTCCTCGACGAACCGTTCGGCGCCCTCGACGCCAAGGTGCGCGCGGACCTGCGCCGGTGGCTGCGGCGCCTTCACGACGAGGTGCACGTCACGACGGTCCTGGTGACCCACGACCAGGAGGAGGCGCTCGACATCGCCGACCGGATCGCCTTGCTGCACAAGGGACGCATCGAACAGGTCGGCACTCCGGACGATCTCTACGACCGGCCGGCCGACGAGTTCGTCATGTCGTTCCTCGGTTCCGTGTCGCGCCTCGGTGGCCGCCTGGTCCGGCCGCACGACATCGTCCTCGAGCGGGCTGCCGGGGGGTCCGCTGTGGAGGGCGGGATCCGGGCCACGGTCCGGCGGATCGTGCGGCTGGGGTTCGAGGTTCGGGTGGAGCTGCAGGACGACGACGGTGCCGAGTTCACCGCCCAGCTGACCCGCGGTGACGTCGACGCGCTGGTCTTGCGTGAGGGTGACGCCGTGGTCGCCTCGTCGGCCCGGGGCACGCCGTTCGAGGCACCCTCGCTCGCCGTGACCGTCGCCTCTTGAGCCGAACCCGTTCCCAACGGCCGCTCAGCGGAGGATTCTGGTGTCGTGACCGCAACCGCGACCCGGCCCAGGAGCATCGCCGTCCCCGTCACCGCGTTCGTCGTCGGCGCGGTGGTCGCCGTGCTGGTCGGGGTGTTCGGCAAGGTGCACGACCCGACGACCCAGGGCCTGACGAGCCTGTGGTACCGCACGGTCATCGACATGAAGGTCGTGCTGGCCACCGTGATCGGTGTGCTCTCGGTGTGGCAGCTCGTCGCCGGCCTGTGGATCTACGGCCGGCTCGGCCGCCCGGCGCCCTCGTGGGTCGGCGGTGTGCATCGGGTCACCGGGGCCATCGCCGTCGTCCTCGCCGTCTTCGTCGCGTACAACTGCCTCTGGGCGCTCGGTCTGGAGAGCGGCACGTTGAAGGACGGCGAGCCGGTCGGAACGCGCACCGTCGTCCACGGTGTGCTCGGGTGCGCGGTCATCGGAGCGTTCGTCGTCAAGGCGGCGGCGGTCCGCGCCCGCCGCGCTCCGGGATGGTTCCTGCCGGTGGCGGGCGGGCTCCTGTTCGCCCTCCTGATCGCCGCGGTCCTGACCTCCGCCGGCTGGTACCTCAGCACGAGAGGCTTCCCCAGCCCGGCCTGACCTCCCGGAAGCCGGTCCTAGCGCAGACCTTCCTTCGACCCCGCGCTGCCCGCGCCTGGCCGTTGAAGCCGGTCGAGGACCAGGTCGGCGTCCTCGTAGTGCCCGGCCGTCTCCAGCCCGAGACCCGGCGAGCGATGGCGTGGGCCTCGTCGCCGGTGAGCGGGTACTCACGGACTCGCGGTCGCCAGTGCACGAGCATCATCTCGCCGTCGTCATCGAGATGCGCGACGGCGGACCGGACGAACCGTTCGGCCTGCTCGGTCTCGAGGTAATAGAGGAGCTCGCTGACGACGACGAGGTCGAAGGACTCGTCGGGCCAGTCGTCGTTCGTGGCGTCCCACTGCCGGACCTCCACCTGTCCCGCGGCCGACGGCAGATTCGCCGTCCTGGTGCGGCACTGCCGGACGGCGGCGTCGACGAGGTCGACCGACAGCAACCGGTCGCACCGCAGCGCCAGCGCCTGGGTGAGGACACCGATGGAGCAGCCGGGTTCGAACGCCGACCGGTAGCGCGGCCGAGACAGGGCCGCGAGAGTCAGGGCATATTTGCGACGCTCGTACCAGCGCGTGGCGAACTCCCACGGGTCCGGGCTCGCCGCATACATCCCCTCGAAGTATTCGCGTCTCACGGGGAGAGGACCTCGGCGCCGACCAGCCGGCCCAGGCCGGCCAGGTCGCGTTCGGCGTGGCTCTGCCGCAGGTAGACGAGCAGGTCGGCGACGGCCTCGGTATGCGACGGGTCGGTCGCCAACGGCGTCGCGCCGAGCGCCCGGCCGACCCGGTCGAGAGTCACGGTGGCCGCGGCCTCGACGACCGCGCGGAACCGCATCGCGCGGACCTGTGCTGCCTCGAGGTCATCCGGCCGCCCGTCGACCTCGGCCGCCGCGCCGTGCAGCGACCACCGAGCCGAGGCCAGCGCCGCGTCGACCGCTCCGAGGTGCGCGGCGGCGTGGTCGTCCAGCCGCGCACTGGCGCGGCGCAGGGTGTCGGCCACCCGTTCGGCGCCGCCGAGCCAGCACGCGGCGACACCGGCGCCGCCGTGCCAGAAGCCCGGCCGCTCGAGGTAGTCCGCCGACGAGCCGACCGGGTGCGCGGGCACCGAACGGAACGTCACCGTCCCCGTCGCGCTGCGGCTCATCCCGGCGGCCTTCCAACCCGAGAGGTCGACGAAGACGCCGGCGTGGGCCAGGTCGACGGCGAAGAGCGGCCGCTCGTCGCCGACGCGGACGGTGACGAGCGCGTGGGTGCAGAGGCCGGCTCCGGAACACCAGGCCTTGGCGCCGTCGAGGACCCACCCGTCGGCGTCCCGCGTGGCCGTGACGACCGGCGTCGGCGGCTCCGCCGCCCAGACGCCCCACCACTGGCCCGGGTCCGCCCGGGTACCGGCGACCTCCGCGAGGATGGCGTCCGCGTCTGCGTGCGCCTCGACGAGCCGTCCGACGACGACGTCATCCCGGGCCACGGCGGCCAGCGCCTCCCACCGGGCGGCGGTCTGGCCGGAGCCCGGCAGCGGAAGGGGAGGGACGAGCCGGGCGCGGACCAGCTCCGTCAGCTCGGTCACGCGGTGAGCCCGCGCTCGAGCCGGTCGGCGGACGCCACGGAGGGTCGATACCCGGAGGGGCGCGGGCCGAACCGTGCCGCCCAGAGAGTGGACTCTCGAGTCGCCGGACCGCCTCGGCGTTGCCATCCTCAAGAAATGACGACCTTCGGCTACTTCCTGTCGTGCGAGGAGTACTCAGCGGACGAGCTGCTCGAGCAGGCCCGCCTGGCGCAAGAGGCAGGCTTCGACGCCCTCTGGATCAGCGACCACTTCCACCCCTGGACCAGCGAGCAGGGCGAGAGTCCCTTCGTCTGGTCGATGATCGGCGCGATCTCCCAGGTGTGTGACCTGCCGGTGACGACCGCCGTCACCTGCCCGACGATTCGCATCCACCCGGCGGTCATCGCCCAGGCCGCGGCGACCAGTGCACTGCTGCTCGGCGACGGCAAGTTCTGCCTCGGTCTCGGCAGCGGCGAGGCCCTGAACGAGCACGTCCTCGGCGACGTCTGGCCGCCGGCCGACACGCGGCTCGAGATGCTCGAGGAGGCGGTCGAGGTGATCCGCGAGCTGTGGACCGGAAACGACGTCACCCACCGCGGCCGGCACTACGCGGTGGAGAACGCTCGCATCTGGTCCCTTCCCGAGACGCTGCCGCGGATCTCGATCTCGGGCTTCGGCCCCAAGGCGACCGACCTCGCGGCCCGCATCGGCGACGCATACACGACGACGGCTCCTGACACCGAACTGCTCGAGCGGTTCCGGCGCCAGGCCAAGGAGGGGGCCACCGCCCAGGCCGGCCTCAAGGTCGCGTGGGCGGATACCGAGGACGAGGGATGGGACCACGCGCACCGGATCTGGCCGAACGCCGGGCTGCCGGGTGAGCTGTCCCAGGTGCTCCCGACCGTCGAGCACTTCGAGCAGGCCTCGACGCTGGTGACCCGCGACCACACGAAGGAGTCGGTCACCGCCGGACGCGACCCGGGGAAGCACGCCAAGGCGTTCACGCCCTACGTCGAGGCCGGCTTCGAGGAGATCTACGTCGCCAACATGGGCCCGCACTACGCGGAGATGATCCGCGGCTACGGTCGGGAGGTGCTGCCGCGGCTGCGGGGGGCCGCCTGACCAGGAGGAGCGGGCATGGACGGTGCGCCGGACCCTGACGGCGACCAGCGGGACGAGACGGCCACCGAACGGGCGGACCGCAACTGGGACGAGCTGCTGCAGGAGCTGCG
>DATLQE010000326.1:0-2626 GCA_035535335.1 Lapillicoccus sp.
CCGGACTACCGCGACCTCGTCGCCCTGGCCTGAGCGGCTCCCAGGCACACGGATCGCGGTGGATTACCCCCGCGGGAGGGGGCACGACCCACCGCGATCCCTTTCGCTCCCACGGCACCTGTCGATCCCGCGGTTGCTCGCACCACCCTGCTCCGGCCGGGACGCGGGCGCCAACCCTTCGATCAGGACCTAAAGGTCACGGTCCGGTCTGCGTCGCTGCGGCAGCCGTCGTAGACCGGACCGCCACCGGATCACTTCAGCTGGCCGCGGACCTCCCCACCCGGGAACGTCGGGGTGTGCACGTTGACGTAGTACGCCTTCGGGTTGGCCTGCAGAGCGGCGAGCACGGCGGCGTCAGGCGTGGTGCAGCCCGACGTCGTGAACGACGTCGCCGAGGGCACCGAGAGCGGGATGACGATCGGGCCCGCGACGTGCCGCGGTGCAAGGTGTATGTGCGCCGCCACGGCGTTGGCCGACAGGCCGTTCACCACGACGGTGTAGCAGAGCATCGTGCCTTGGACGTTGTACGAGAAGAAGCCGCTGGCGCCCGTGTCGGAGCCGGTGGTTTCCTGCTCGGTGTTGAGCGGTATGGCGGGCGTTCCGGGGGGCTTGGCGAGGGCCGGACCGGCGGCGGCCAGGGCGAGGGCCGCGGCGGCGATCCCCGCGGCGGCGAAGGGGCGGACACGACTGAGCATCGGGGTACTCCGTTCCGTGGTTCGACCGGCGACCGGCTGGTCCCCGGCTGACCGGGGAGACGTGTCCGGTGCCGGACCGGTTCAGCATCGGACCCACAAGCGTGCCCATAACGCACACGGTGGGTTCATATAATGGACCGTTATGCGACGGGCCAGCGCGCGGGAGAACACTGGCCGGGTGTCCCAGGCTCCCACGCGTCCCGCCCGGCAGGCCGGCAAGGCCACCGGCGCCTGGGCCGACGGCGACCGGACCCCGCTGAACCACAACGAGGAGTTCAAGCAGGCCGACGACGGGCTCAACGTGCGGCAGCGGATCGTCGAGGACTACTCGCGCAACGGCTTCGCGTCGATTCCCGGAGACGACCTGCGCGGCCGAATGCGCTGGTGGGGGCTCTACACCCAGCGCCGCCCGGGGATCGACGGGGGGAAGACCGCCACGCTCGAACCCAGCGAGCTCGATGACGAGTTCTTCATGCTCCGGGTCCGCGTGGACGGCGGCGCGCTCTCCGGTGAGCAGCTGCGGGCCGTCGCCGTGGTCAGCCAGCAGTTCGGCCGCAACACCGCCGACATCACCGACCGGCAGAACGTCCAGCTGCACTGGATCCGGATCGAGGACGTCCCCGCGATCTGGGAGCGCCTGGAGGCAGTCGGCCTGATGACCACCGAGGCCTGCGGGGACACCCCGCGCGTCATCCTCGGTTCACCCGTCGCGGGGATCGAGGCCGACGAGATCATCGACGGGACCCCGGCCCTCGAGGAGATCCGCGACCACTACATCGGGTCGCCCGAGTTCTCCAACCTGCCCCGAAAGTTCAAGACGGCGATCTCCGGCTCACCCAGCCTCGACGTCGCCCACGAGGCGAACGACGTGTCGTTCGTCGGCGTGGTGCACCCGGGGTTCGGTCCCGGCTTCGACGTCTGGGTGGGCGGCGGCCTCTCGACGAACCCGATGTTCGCCCAGCGCCTCGGCGCCTGGGTCAGCCTCGAGGAGGTTCCCGACGTCTGGGTGGGTGTCGTCTCGATCTTCCGTGACCACGGCTACCGCCGGCTGCGCAACCGCGCTCGGCTGAAGTTCCTCCTCGCCGACTGGGGGGTCGAGAGGTTCCGGGAAGTCCTCGAGAAGGACTACCTCGGCCGGGCGCTCCTCGACGGGCCGCCGCCCGCCTTGCCGCCCGGGCACCGCCGCGACCACGTCGGCGTGCACCGGCAGAAGGACGGCCTCAGCTGGGTCGGCGTCTCACCGGTGGCCGGCCGCGTCAGCGGCGACGTCCTCGCCGGCGTGGCCGAGCTGGCGAGCCGGTATGCGTCCGGCAGGGTCCGGCTCACGGCGCACCAGAAGCTGCTCGTCCTCGACGTGCCCGACGAGAACGTCGCCGCGCTCGAGGCTGGCCTCGATGCGATCGGCCTGTCCAGCCGGCCCACCGAGTTCCGCCGCGGCGTCCTGGCCTGCACCGGCATCGAGTTCTGCAAGCTCGCTCTCGTCGAGACCAAGGTGCGCGCTCGCGTCGTCGTCGACGAGCTCGAGCGCCGGCTGCCGGAGTGGGACAGCCCGCTCAGCATCCACGTCAACGGCTGCCCCAACTCGTGTGCCCGGTTCCAGGTCGCCGACGTCGGACTCAAAGGGCTGGTCATGACCAACGAGGCGGGCGAGTCCGTCGAAGGGTTCCAGGTCCACCTCGGCGGCAGCCTGGGCGACGACTACCAACTGGCCCGTAAGACCCGGCAGCTGCGCGTCACCGCCGACGAGGTTCCCGACTACGTCGAGCGGCTCGGCCGACGCTATCTCGACCAGCGCTCCGGCCCGGACGAGAGCTTCGCCGCGTGGGCCCGCCGGGTCGACGAGGACGCACTCCGATGAGCCGCGCCGCCGCTCCGCTCTACTGCCCGTTCTGCGGCGAGGAGGACCTGCGCCCGGTCGAGGACGATGCCAC
>DATLQE010000327.1:0-3000 GCA_035535335.1 Lapillicoccus sp.
CGTCGCGCCGCAGCAGTCGAGCGCCCTGCGGGCCGAGAGTGACGAGCACGGCCGGCACGTCGTCGAGCAGTCGGTGCACGGCATCGCCGAGGTCGGGCCGCTGGGCGAGCTCTACCGCCTCGTGCTCGTTGACGACCACGACGTCGACCTGCGCCATGAGCTCGGGCAGCAACGGTGCGGCCGGCGCGGCGTTGAGGACGAAGACCGCACCCGGTCGCCTGGCCGCCGCCGCCTGGGCGACCACCCGCTGCGGGATCTCCAGCTGGGCCAGCACGACGTCGGCGTTGCGCAGTCGCTCGAGGTCGGCGTACGCCAGCTCGACGGCGCTGTTGGCACCGGCGGCGACGACGATGGTGTTCTCCGCCCGGGCGTCGACGGTGATCAGGGCGATGCCGGTCGGCTGGTCGTCGCAACGGCGGACGCCTGAGACGTCGATCCCCTCGCGGGTCAGCCCGTCCAGCAGCTCCTCGCCGTCGCTGTCCGCGCCGACGGCCCCGATGAAGGACGTTCCCGTGCTTCCCGCGCGCGCGGCGGCCACCGCCTGGTTGGCGCCCTTGCCGCCGCCGGTCCGCTGGATCGAGGTCGCGAGGAGCGTCTCGCCCGGCAAGGGAAGTCGCTCGGTGCGGACCACGACGTCGAGATTGAGGGACCCGACGACAACCACATGTCCAGTCAGCGGCGCTCCAGGTGGAACAGGGGGATGAGGCGCTGGGTGCGGACCTGGTACTCCGCATACGGTGGAAAGGCCTCGACGGCCCGAACCCACCAGTCGAACCGCTCCTTACCCTCGAGCTCCCGGGCTCGCGCCGCGAACGTCTCCGAGTCGACCTGCACCTCGACGTCGGGGTTGGCCTTGAGGTTCCAGTACCACTGCGGGTGGTCGGGGGCGCCGCCCTGGCTGGCCACGATGACGAACTCGCCCTCGTGCTCGACCCGCATGAGAGGCACCTTGCGCAGCGCCCCCGTCCTGGCGCCCCGCATGGTCACGAGGACCACTGGTCGCCCCTGCCGGTCCACGACGTTGGTGTCGCCGGCCTCCTCGATCTTCGCCACGTCATCGCGCACCCAGCCGTGGGGGCTCGGGACGTAGTCACTCTCGAGGCTCATGGCGTCATCCAACCATTGCGCACCGTCGGGGGGCTGTGGACAACCGACGAGGTATGCGAGTCGGGAGCGGAAGGGTGTCGGCATGAGCTTCGAGGACCTTCCTTCCGACTGGCCTCAGCGACCGGTCACCGACCCGGCGATCACGGCCGACCTGCTGGACCTCGTCGTCACCGAACGCGATCGAAGCGTCGGGGCGCTCGGCGTCCTCCTGTGCGGACGGGACGAGCGTCTGCTCCAGCCCCTCGTCGTGGAGATGCCCGGCTACCGGATCAGCGCGGGCGAACGACGCCAAGGGTTCGACAACATCTGCGCCGCGTTCTGCCACCTGCGTGAACCCGCAGGCGAGGGCGCGGCGGAAGCGGCGAACGCCGACCTCGGCGTCCTCGTCGCCCTCGCCCGATCCGGGTCGCCTCTGGTGACCGCCGGTGACCTCCGCTGGCGCGATACGGCCGAGCAGAGCTGCCGCAGCTACGGTGTCGCGCTACTGGGGGTGTGGCTGGTGACCCCGGAGGTCATCCGGTCGCTGCCTCCTGGCGTCGCCGCTCGTCGATCGGCGTGAGGGTGGCTGCCGCTCGCGGCCGGATGGGCCAGTCGGGCCGCGCCGACTCCGGCCGGGCCGCCTCCCACCAGTCCCCAACCCTGAGGACACCGAGGTCGTCGAACCGGCGTCCCGACAGGGCGATTCCGACGGTGCGACCGTCGCCGGTGAACCCACCGTTGACCGAGATCGACGGCTGACCGGACATGTTGCACGACGCCGTGAACCCGATGTGGATCATGCCGCGATCGTGGTCGCCGAACGGCATGGGCCACTCCGCCGGGAACGCCGCGACCGGGGCGACGGGGGAGAGCACCACGTCGAAGGGCAGGGTGGCGGCGACCGACCGCTTCTGGATCTCCAGGATGCTCTGGTAGCACCCCAGGACCTGCGGCCCGGAGACGTCGGCGGCGGCCCCCACCCAGCGCTGGATGAAGGGGAGGACCCGCAGCTGCCCGTCCGGACTCAAGGCCTGGAAGTCACGCAGCGACCTCACCCGCCAGAACGTGTCGAGATCGTGGAGCAGCTCGTCGGTGAGGAACGGGCTCAGCGGCTCGACGACGGCGCCGGCGTCTTCGAACAGCCGGGCGGCGTCGGTCACGACCTGGGTGACCTCGGGATCGACGGCCATGCCGCACCCGGCCTCGAGCAGCAGACCGATGCGCAGGCCTCTGAGGTCGACGGCCGCCTGACCGACGTCGGTCCAGGGCAGGTCCGTGGGGGCCAGCGCGGTCCAGTCCCGAGTGTCCGGCCGGCTGAGCGCCGACATGAGCAGGGCCGCGTCCGACACCGACCGGGTCATCGGTCCGGCGACCCGGCCAAGGTAGGGGATGTCGAGCGGAACCCGGCCCGAGCTCGGCTTGAACGCGGCCAGCCCCAGCCAGGTCCCGGGTAGCCGGATCGACCCGCCGATGTCGGTGCCGACGTGGAGCGGCGCGTAGCCGGCGGCGGCCGCGGCGCCGGCGCCGGATGAGGACCCTCCGGTGGTGAGGGTCGGATCCCAGGGGCTGCGGCTGATGCCATGGAGGCTGGAGACGCCGGACGAGAGCATCCCCCAGTCCGGCATGACGGTGGACCCGAGGATGACCGCGCCCGCCTCGGTGAGCCGCTCGACGACAGGGGAGTCACGGTCCGGGACCACCGGGACGACGCCGGCGTTGCCGGCCGGCATCGGCACGCCGGCTCGGGCGAGGTTCTCCTTCACCGTGACCGGAACCCCGTCCAGCGGGCCGCGCTGCTCGCGCCGGCGCCAGCGCTCGGTGCTGTCCCGCGCGGCCTTTCGGGCGGAGACGTCGGCCCGATCCCAGAGCGCGTTCAGCTGCGGCTCGGCGTCATCGACGACGGTGAAGGCCGCC
>DATLQE010000328.1:0-2642 GCA_035535335.1 Lapillicoccus sp.
CAGGGGGCTGTAATCGGGCGCACGGTGACGACCCACGTGTTGACGAGCCACGGTTGACCTCTCGAACGCCTACGAGGTGAGCTGTCGGGTTCGGGTGGGAGGTTGTGTCGTGGTTCACCCGGTGCCCCTCGTACCGGCCCCATCACCCCGCCAACCGGCGGTGGAACGAAACCTGCATACGAAAGGGAACTTCACCCCGAGGACGTCTCGCGACGCCCGAAGGTTGGTTCCCCCGCTCCTGCCGTGTGTGGTGAGTGCTGACTCCTGGTAAGGCGGCAGGACTAGGCGAACCCCACCAGGACCTCGGCCCAAGGGAGACCGAGTGCCCAGACCCTACAACAGCGGTGATCGGAATGTCACGTCGAGGTCACGGACACGCCACAAAACGTCGATGGTGTTCTCAAGCCCTGGACAGGACCGGTCAGAACGCGACGTCAGACCGCGGCGTCAAACGGCGGCGGCGAAGACGTGCGTGGCCACGCCTTCCGGGAGGGACACCCCGGCCGTCTCGTCAGCGCCTTCGCGGACCGCGATGATCCGCTTGTCGGCGCGGCGGACGGCGACCCGCTCGCCCGGCAGGAGCCCGGCCACGGTGAGCAGCGAGAGGGCTTCGTGGTCGACCTGGACCGGTTCGCCGATCCGGCGCACCCGGACCAGCCGGGGCTCGTCGCCGGCCAGCTCGACCAGGGTGGAGACCCCCGCGCGGAAATCCTCGCCGGGTTCTTCGCCGAGCTCGTCGAGGCCGGGGATCGGGTTGCCGTAGGGCGAGTTGTGGTGGTCCGACAGCAGCGCGAGGATCTTGCGCTCGACGCGCTCGCTCATGACGTGCTCCCACCGACACGCCTCGTCGTGGACGAACTCCCACTCGAGCCCGATGACGTCAATGAGCAGGCGCTCGGCGAGCCGGTGCTTGCGCATCACGCGGGTGGCGAGGGTGCGACCGCGTTCGGTGAACTGCAGCTGGCGGTCGTCGGCGAGATGAATGAGGTCGTCGCGCTCCATCCGGGCGACGGTCTGCGACACGGTGGGACCGGAGTGCCCGAGGCGCTCGGCGATGCGGGCGCGCAGCGGCGTGATCCCCTCTTCCTCGAGCTCGAAGATGGTCTTGAGGTACATCTCCGTCGTGTCGATGAGATCCGTCACGGTCCGAATCCTCCCATCTCAGGCCGACGGCCCGCCGCGCGCCAGCGGGGCGCGCGAGATCGGGGCGAAGCGCGGGAGCCACACACGGAGCCAGCCGGCTCCCACCAGAGTGGCGGCGCCCATCGCCACAGCGGCGGCACCCAGCGGGAAGGCCACGGTGATCACGCTGACCGCACCCGGTCCGGCCGCGTTCCCGAGGTCGGCCATCAGCCGCCAGCCGCCGAGGAACTGCACCCGTCCGTCGGCCGGTGAGGCGTCGGCACCCAGGGTCATGACGAGCCCTGCCCCGATGCCGTTGCCGATCCCGAGGACCACGGCGACGGCGGTGAGCGTGGCGAACGAGTGGGCCAGCGGCAGCAGCGCCATGCCGACCGCCAGGACCACCATGCTGGGCAGGGCGACCCAGCTCCGGCCGAACCGGTCCATGACGCCGCCCGCCGGGTAGAAGAGCAGCATGTCGACGGCCCCCGCGATGCCGACCACGAGGCTGGTCTGGGCCGCGCCGAGGCCGATCGCGTCGGCGAAGAGCGGGACGAGCGCGATCCGGCAGGCGCGGGCCGCCGCGATGAAGAGCACCCCGACCCCGAGGGTGACGAGGGTGCGCCGGTGCTCGGTGAGGACCGCGCCGACCGAGCGGCGCGGCATACCCGCTCGTCGTTCGGATCCAGAGGTGACGTCGGGCACCAGGAGCACGCACAACAACGCCGCCACCGAGGAGACCAGTCCCACCAGGTAGGCGCCGCCGACGCCCCAGTGGGTCACCGCCAGCGCGCCGACGAACGGGCCGACGAAGATGCCGATCCGGTTGACGCCACCGAGCGTCGACAGAGCTCGCGCGCGCAGGTGGATGGGAACCGCTTCGGTGAGGTACGCCTGGCGGGCCAGACCGAAGACGCTCGAGGCCACCCCGAGCAGGCAGAGCGAGGCGCCGAGGAGCACGAGGTTGGGGGCGGTGGCGCAGCCGGCCATGCCGACCGCCTCGATGACGCAGGCGACGACGAGCGCCCGGCGTTCGCCGATCCGCGCGGCCAGCGCGCCGGCCGGCAGGTCCGCGGCCAGCTGGGCGATCCAGATCAGCGACAGCAACAAGGCAGCGACGCTGACCTCGGCACCGAGCGACCGTGCGGACAGGACGACGACAGGGAGGACGGCGCCGGTCCCGACCGAACCCAGGGCGGTCGGTCCGTACGCCGCCACCGCGATGCTGCGCAGGCTTCGGACGGGCTCGACCACCTCGTCACTGTAGGGACGCGGTTCTCGGCGTCCGCAGAGCGGTATCCCGTTGCGCGGCGCGGGTTCTCGGCTTACGGTCCAAGGACACGAGAAAGGAGGTGGTCAGATAGTGCATTCCTATCGGACACGTGAGGTGACTGCGCGGTAGCGCAGCCGTTCCGCTGACCACCTTCGGTCAGCCTCGGACGCGCGATCGCAATCCACAGCAGTCGCTGCAGCCCGTGGGTAAGCACGCCCCGTCCAGCGTGCGGCCGGCTCTTCCCTCC
>DATLQE010000329.1:0-6595 GCA_035535335.1 Lapillicoccus sp.
CGACCGAGCCTGTGTCTGCCGGCCGGCGTGAGTCCTATAACCAGAACGGCGGACGGCTCGCGGGATCACCCGCCGACCACCCACGGCCACGCAGGTGGCCATCGCCGACTCGACGACCCACCAGGCGATCTCGCCCGCGACGAGCTGGTATTGGCAGACATTGCAAGCCGCTGACCTGCATCGTTGGTCGAACAACCCTCACGTCCGCCGTAGGACAATGCGTTGGGCTATGTACCAAGTCCCCCCTCGGACACAAGTTGATGCCGGGTGTTCCTCTACACGCCCCATCGTGGCAGTTCCCGCACCCACTCGTCGGGCCAGACACCTAAGCGGGGCCCCCTACCGCCGCCCGAACGGGACGAAGTGGGCGCCGCACCTCGGGATGCTGCCGCCGCTCCGCCGCTTCTTCGGCCAGCAGGCGCACCTCGGCGGCGCCGGTCGCGTGCAGACAACGTTCGGCGAGCTCCGCGCAGCTCGGCAGATCGAGTCGCCGGACAGCGGCTTTGACTCCTGCGACCCCGGCCGGTGAGACGCTCAGCTCTGTCACCCCGAGCCCGAGCAGCACCGGGATGGCCAGCTGATCAGAGGCAGCCTCCCCGCAGACCGAGACCGCGGCGCGCCCGGCGGAGCGGCGACCGACCTCGGCGACCAACCGCAGGACGGCCGGATCGAGCGGATCGCCGAGGGACGCGACGGCAGGGTTCCCCCGCTCGACCGCGAGCGTGTACTGGGTGAGGTCGTTCGTCCCGATGCTGACGAAGTCGACGTGCGGCAGGAACGCCTCGATGTTCAGTGCGGCCGCCGGCACCTCGGCCATCATCCCGACCCGCAGGGACGGTGGCGGACCGCCCGGCCCTGCGGCCTGCTCGAGCAGGCGCCGGGCGGCGAGTAGCTCGTCGACGGTCGTGACCATCGGGAACATGACCTTGACCGGGGCGGACCGAGCGACCCGGCAGATCGCCGCCAGCTGCTCGAGCAGCAGGTCGGGCCGCGCGAGCGACAGCCGCAGCCCGCGCAGCCCGAGGAACGGGTTGGCCTCGGCGTCCTGCGGGAGATACCGCAGCGGCTTGTCGCCACCGACGTCGAGCGTCCGAACGGTGATCGGGCGGCCGCCGAACACGTCGGCCATGGCCCGGTACTCGCGCTCCTGCTCGTCACCGGACGGCGGGTGTTCCCGGTCCAGGAACAGGAACTCGGTGCGGACGAGCCCGGCACCGTCGGCCCCGGCGGCGACCGCCGCGCGGGCGTCGGCCACCGAGCCCAGGTTCGCCGTCACGTCGACGAGCACGCCGTCGGCGGTGCGCGCGGGCCGCGCCGCGTCGGCCGCGTTGCGCTCCCGCTGCTCCACGAGCCGGGTGACCTCCCGGCGGTAGCCGGCCAGCACGTCCTCGGGCGGGTCGAGCACCAGGCACCCGGCCGTCCCGTCGACGACCAGCGGGAAACCGTCGGGGATCTCGAGGACCGCCGGGCCCGCGGCCACGACGGCGGGGATGCCGAGCGACCGGATGAGGATGCTCGCGTGCGAGGTCGCACTGCCCCCGGCGAGGACGACGGCCCGCACGCGCGCGGGGTCGAGGACGGCGGCCTCGGCGGGGGTGAGGTCCGGCGCCACCAGCACGCCGTCGGCGACCACGGGCGGACGGACCACCTCTCCCGACAGGGCGCGCAGCACCTGCTCCGACACGGCGCGGACATCGGCGGCGCGGGCCCGCAGGTAGGCGTCGGGCAGGGCCGCCCACTGCTGCTCGACGGCCGCGGCCGAGGCCGCCCAGGCCGCGGCCGACGACGTCCCGGCGTCGATCCGGGTCCGGGCCGCACCCACCAGCTCGGCGTCGTCGAGCAGCATCAGGTGCGCGTCGAAGATGCCCGCCTCCTCGGGTCCGGTGTCGCGGGCCGCGATGGTGCGCAGCCGGTCGATGTCCCGGCGCACCTCCGCCACCGCCTCGACGAGACGCCGCCATTCCACGGCCGGCGGACCGGCCGGCGTCTCGTCGACGACCGTCGCGGCGACGGTCAGCCGGCGCGCCGGGCCGATCCCGATGCCGGGCGCGGCAGGTAGCGGCGTGCTCCGTGCTGAGGGGGCCGCCGGTTCGGGCCCGGCCGGCGTCGCGTCGTCGGTCTCGTCGAACCGGCGGCGAGCCAGGGCGAGGACGTGGTCCAGGGCGGCCTGGGCCTGCCGGCCGGACGCGGAGACCTCGACGACGTGGCCGCGGAGAGCGCCCAGGGTCGCCACCCGGCTCAGGCTCCCGGCGGGGACGGGGCCGGTGCCGGTGGTCGCGTTCCGCAGGGTGACCGTGGCATCGAGCCGGCGCACCTCCCCGACCAGCCGCGCCGCCGGCCGGGCGTGCAGGCCGTGCGCGTTGTCGACGGTGAACGTGCCGGCGACGGTCGGCCCGGAGTCGACGGCGGCCTCGTCGGTGACGTCGGCCGGTGCCAGGTGGGCGGATTTCCCGAGCAGGGCGGCCTGCGCCTCGGCGGCGACCTCCGACCGGGACGCGCCCCCCGCCGCCGCGACGGCGGCGACCACGAGACCCTCCACGAGCGGCGCCGGGCAGAGCAGCACCCGGTCGCGGATCCCGGCGTCGTCGAGCAGGTCGAGGGCAAGTTCGGCGCTGAGCACGGCACTGCCCAGGTCCATCAGCACGACCACCCCGACGTCGCTGTCGACCCGCTCGATCGCCGACGCGATCTGAACCGCGTCCGTGCCGAACGTGGTCTCGTCGAGCCCGGCCGCGACGGCGATGCGCGGCTCGGTGCCGTGCAGCATCTCCGCGGCCAGTGCGACCGCGGCGTCGGCGAGGGCACGGCTGTGCGAGACGACGACGATCCCGACACCGGGCGTTCCCCTATCGCTGGACGGCGTCATCGGAGCGCCGTCCCCTCCCCCGGGCCGCCGGCGGAGACCGCCGGCGCCCGGTCGAGGGTGTCCGCCGCCGCGGCGACCAGGAGGGCGGTACTGGTCGCCCCCGGGTCCTGGTGCCCGATGCTGCGCTCGCCGAGGTAGCTGGCCCGCCCCTTGCGGGCCAGCATCGGTGTGGTCGCGTCGCGCCCCGCGTCGGCGGCCGCCGATGCCCGCCGCAGCGCCGCGGCCCACGGCTCACCCGCGGCCAGCCCCGCGTCGAGTGCATCGACCGCCGGTGCGAGCGCGTCGTACATGGTCTTGTCACCCGCCTCGGCCTTGCCCCGGGCGACGACGCCGTCGAGCCCGGCCCGCAGGGCGGCGGCGAACCCGTCGGGGGCGACCGGGTCGGCGTCCCCGAGCGCCCCGCCCAGACGGAGGAAGAAGGTGCCGTAGAGGGGGCCGCTGGCGCCGCCGATCGTCGACACCAGCGTCATGCCCACCTTCTTGAACATCGCGGCCGGGCCGAGCGGTCCGGCCTCGTCGAGCGCGGTGACGGCGGCGGTGAGCCCGCGGTGCATGTTCGCGCCGTGGTCGGCATCGCCGATCGCCGCGTCGAGCTCGGTGAGCAGCTCCTTGTTCACCTCGATCGACCGGGCGAAGGCCCGCACCCACTCCTGCAGTTGTGCCGTCGTCACGCCGCCGTCCATCGCTCTCAGATCCCCCAACGCAGTGCCGGTGTCCGGACGGGGGCATCCCACAGCGACAGCAGCTCGTCGTCCACCCGGAGCAGCGTGACCGACGTGCCGGCCATGTCGAGCGAGGTGATGTAGGAGCCGACCAGCGACCGCGCGATCTGCACGCCGTGGCCGGCGAGGATCTTGCGCACCTCGTTGAACATGACGTACAGCTCGATCAGCGGCGTCCCGCCCAGCCCGTTGACGAAGCAGACGACGCCCTCGCCGGAGCGGAACGGGAGGTCGGCGAGGATCGGCTCGAGCAGCATCGCCGCGATGTCCCGCGCCGGCGCCAGCGGGATGCGCTCGCGGCCCGGCTCCCCGTGGATCCCGACGCCGAGTTCCATCTCGTCGTCCCCGAGGTCGAAGGACGGGTGACCGACCGCCGGCAGCGTGCAACTGGTCAGCGCGAGCCCCATGCTCCGGCTGTTGGCATTGACCGTCCGCGCCACCTCGGCCACGTCGTCGAGGGAACGGCCCTGCTCGGCGGCGGCCCCGGCGATCTTCTCGAGCAACACGGTGGCACCCACACCACGCCGGCCGGCGGTCCAGGTGCTGTTCTGCACGGCGACGTCGTCGTCCGTCACGACGGACACCACCCGCGCCCCCGTCTCGGCCTCCGCCAGCTCGGCGGCCATCTCGAAGTTCATGACGTCGCCGGTGTAGTTCTTCACCACGTGCAGCACCCCGGCGCCGCCGTCGACGAGCTTGGTGGCGGCGAGCATCTGGTCGGGCACCGGGGAGGTGAACACCTCGCCGGCGCAGGCAGCGTCGAGCATGCCGAGCCCGACGAACCCGCCGTGCAGCGGCTCGTGGCCCGAACCACCGCCGGAGACGAGGCCGACCTTGCCGGGGCGCGGGGAGTCCCCGCGGTAGATCACCTTGTTGGCCCGGTCCACCCGGAGGTCCGGATGCGCGGCCTCGATCCCTTCCAGCGCCTCGGTGACGACGTCCTCCGGTGCGTTGATGAGCTTCTTCATGGCAGGGGTTCCTCTCTCGGCTCGGAACGGAAGGGTGATCAGGAGGCGGTGGCACCGACGCGGTCGGCGTCGGCGGTGGCCTGCGGGTCGGCGAGGTCGATCGCCGGGGCGGGTGCCCGGTCGGCGGGGGTCCGGGACAGCAGCCCGAAGGCCAGGGCCGCCAGCACCCCGGCGAGCAGTTCGGCGGCGAGGTAGACCGGCAGCTGCCCCCACTTCACGTCACCGCCGGCGAGCTGCTGGACCAGCATGGGCCCGAACGTGCGCGCCGGGTTGATCGAGGCGCCCGTGGTCGGGGCGACCGGGATGATGACGGCGAACACGACGAGGCCGATCGCCAGGCCGGCGAAGCCCGCCGCCGCCTTGCGGTGGATCACGCCGAAGACCGTGAACACGAGGATGAACGTGCCCACGAACTCCGCGGCGAAGGCCTGCGTCCAGCTGACGTCGCCGTAGGACGCGACGCCCAGGCCGACGTCACTGGCCTTCGAGCCCAGGACGGCGAGGATCGCGCCCGCGCCGGTGATGGCACCGGCGACCTGAGCGGCGAAGTAGCCGGGCACGTGGGCCCAGGGGAACTTGCCGGTCACGGCCAGGCCGAGCGTGACCGCCGGGTTGATGTGGTTGCCGCCGATGTGGCCGAGTGCGTAGACCGTCGCGACCACCACGGTGCCGAACGCCAGGGAGATCATCCCCAGGTCGGCCATCGTGAACGGGGCGTCGCCGTTGACGATGAGGGTCGCGGGAACGGCCCCCACCCCGACGAACACGAGGAAGGCGGTGCCGAAGAACTCGGCCACCAGACGCTGCGGGAGAGAAGTTTCGTCGAGCATGGGATGACCTCCACGTCACCGAATGTCGTTCGACATTATCGAACGTGTGGCGTAGATTACACACGCGGTCCAACGGGGACAAGGCAGTCTGAAGCGAATTTTCGGGCCGGTTCTGACGGCCTTCGACGGAGAGGAGTCGGCGGTGATCCAGTCGGTCGATCGCGCCATTCGCGTGCTCACAGCACTGGGCGGATCGCGCCGGATGGCCCTCTCGGAACTGGCCGCGCGCCTGGAGCTGCCCCCCTCGACGGTTCACGGTCTCGTCCGGACGCTGGTCGCCCACGGGCTGGTCGTGCAGGAGCGCGGATCGAGCCGCTACCAGCTCGGCCCGGCGGTGCTGCGGCTCGGGAACGTCTACCTCGACACCATCGAACTGCGGTCGAAAGCGATCCCCTGGGCCGAGGACGTCGCGCGCCGGACAGGCTTCGCCGTGCGAACCGCCGTCCTGCTCCTCGACGACGTCGTGATCATCCACCACGAGCCGCGGCCGGACGGCAGCCGTCAGATGCCGGAGGTCGGCATCGTGATCCCCGCGCACGCCAGCGCCCTCGGCAAGGCCATTCTGGCTTTCGAGAGTGCCGACGATCGGCACCCACCCGGCGAACTGCTGCGCAGCATGACCGGCGACACGATCACGTCGCGGAGGGAACTGTCGGCGACACTGGCGACCGTGCGCGAGTCCGGCCTTGCGCTCGAGGAGGAGGAAGCGCTGCTCGGCGAATGTGGCGTCGCCTCCCCCGTCTTCGACGGGAGTGCGGGCGTGGTCGGGGCGATCGGGGTCGTAGTCCCCTCCAGCGCCTGGCCGGTCGACCCGACCACCCGAGATGCGGTCCGCGAGGCTGCGCGGGCCATCTCGCGGGAACTCGGCTCGCCACGATGGCCCGCCACGGCGGGGTAGCCGGATCCGGTCACGACGTGTGCGGACGTCTACGGCCGATACGACCTCGACGCCGTTGGATTCGCCTCCTCGCCGCGCCGGCCACCCGGGCGGTGCCTGACCCCCGGACCAGTCCGCCGCGCTCGTCAACAGCGCTCCCGGCGCGCCAGTCGTATGCGTTGGGCTATGTGCCAAGTCCTCCCTCGGACACCACAGTTCTGCACGCCTACCTCCTCGAGCGTGACGTCCAGGCGCGGAGCCCCGGCCACGACGACCTCGAGATGATCCGCGAACAGGGCAACCTCTTCGACCAGCTCTTGGACGAGGACACG
>DATLQE010000330.1:0-3290 GCA_035535335.1 Lapillicoccus sp.
GCGCTGTTGGGCGGGTGCTCCCGAGGCGTTCCCGTCACGGTGCCGGCGCAGGGTAGTGATCCGGTATGCGTCACGGCCGCCGCAGCGTGGCCGGCGTCCGTCTCGGGTCGTCAGCCGGTGGCGACCGATCCGGTGGACCCCTCGGTGCACGCCTGGGGAGATCCGGCGATCGTCGCCCGCTGCGGGGTGGCCCCACCGGGTCCGACGACCGAGGACTGCCTCACCGTCAACGGCGTCGACTGGGTGGCGACGCCGCTCAGCGACGGCACGCGGTTCGTGACCTACGGTCGCAATCCGGCGATCGAGGTGCTCATCCCCAAGTCCGACGTGCCGGAAGGGTCCGTGCTGCCGGTCTTCGCCGCCGCGGCGCAGGCGCTGCCGGAGACCGGGCGCCACTGCAGCTGACGCCGGCGGGCACCGGGCCGCGACCGCAACGGTTGCCGGGCCGCCGCTCGACTGGGTGAATGGCTTCACCGTTTTCTGTTCGTCCGGTTGCTTTCTGTTGGAGAGGAACTGCCACATGCTTCGCCCCCAGGACGGCCCCACCCGTGAGCGCAAGCGTCTCGACGGCCTCTGGTCGTTCACCTTGGATCCCGACAGTGCGGGCAGAGACGGAGGTTGGTGGGAGAGACCGCTCCCCAACGCCCGGGAGATGGCGGTGCCCGGCAGCTTCAACGACATCGCGGCGGATGCTTCGGTCCGCGACTACGTCGGCGACATCTGGTACCAGCGCACGGTCTATGTCCCTCGCGGATGGGAGGGCCAAAGGGTCGTGCTCACGTTCGAGTCGGCGACCCACCGGGCCACGGTGTGGGTGGACGACACCGAGGTGGTGTCGCACGAAGGCGGATACACGCCGTTCGAAGCCGACGTCACGTCGGCCGTGACGCCGGGCGAGCAGATCCGGATCACGGCCGTGGTCAACAACACCCTGTCCTTCCAGACCATCCCGCCCGGCGTCATCGAGGACACACCGACGGGCAGGAAGCAGATCTACTGGCACGACTTCTTCAATTACGCCGGCCTGCACCGCAGCGTTTGGCTGCACACGACACCGCCGGCCCACGTCGACGACATCACCGTCGTCACCGACCTGGCCGGGACCTCGGGGTCGGTCCGCTACGCGGTGAAGACGGTCGACGCCGAACGGCTGGAGGTCCGAGCGGTCCTTCGCGATGCGAACGGCGCCGAGGTGGCCACCGGCACCGGTGACAGCGGGAGGCTCACCGTCGAGCGCGTGCACGCCTGGGCGCCGGGTGACGGCTACCTCTACGAGCTGGAGGTCCGGCTGGTGGACCCGTCGTCCGACTCCGATCTGGTGGACTCGTACCTCCAGAGCGTCGGCGTGCGCACCGTCGAGGTGCGCGGCACCGAGTTCCTTGTCAACGGAGAGCCGTTCTACTTCACGGGCTTCGGCAAGCACGAGGACATCCCCGTGATCGGCAAGGGGCACAGCGACGCATACCTGCTGCACGACTTCGAACTGCTCAAGTGGATCGGCGCGAACTCCTTCCGCACGTCGCACTATCCCTACTCGGAGGACGTCCTGGACTACGCCGACCGGCAGGGCATGGTGCTCATCGATGAGACGGCTGCCGTCGGTCTGAACATGGGCCTGGGCGGCGGCATCTTCGGGGGCCAGGGGTATACGACGTTCTCGCCAGAGACCATCAACGAGGAGACCCGAGAAGTTCACGCCCAGGCGATCCGCGAGCTGATCGCTCGGGACAAGAACCACCCGAGCGTCGTGCTGTGGTCGATCGCCAACGAACCCGAGTCGCATACCGAAGGCGCGGAGAGCTACTTCCGCCCGTTGTTCGACGTGGCGCGGGAGGCAGACCCCACACGTCCGGTCGGCTTCGTCAACGTGATGCTCGCTCCCTATGGCAAGTGCCGCGTCTCGCAGTTCGGTGATGTCCTGATGCTCAATCGGTACTACGGCTGGTACGTCAACACCGGCGACCTGCCAGCGGCGGAACGCGCCTGGGAGGAAGAGCTGAGAGGCTGGGCCAGCGAAGGCAAGCCGATCATCATCACCGAGTACGGCGCCGACACCTACCCTGGTCTGCACTCCGTGACGCCGCAGCCGTGGAGCGAGGAGTACCAGGTCGAGTACCTCGACATGAACCACCGGGTCTTCGACCGCATCGACGCGGTCGTCGGCGAACATGTGTGGAACTTCGCCGACTTCACGACCACGCCGGGCATCATGCGGGTCGGCGGCAACAAGAAGGGCGCGTTCACGCGCGACCGCCAGCCCAAGTCGGCCGCTTTCGCGTTGCGCCGTCGTTGGCGCGACCGGGCCGGGACGGAGTCATCATGAGCGCTCCGGACGGTAGGCGTCAGCGGAGGCCGAGCGGCCGCTCCAGCGCCAGGGTCACCAGCTCGTCGATCAGCTCCGAGTAGCTCAGCCCGCTCTTCTCCCATGCGAACGGGTACATCGACGACGGCGTGAACCCGGGCATGGTGTTGATCTCGTTGAGGATCGCCCGGCCGTCGTCGGTGTAGAAGAAGTCGACCCGGGCCAGCCCCTCGCAGCCCGCCGCCTCGAACGCCCGAACCGCGAGCGACGTCATCTCCTCCGCCACCTCGACCGGAACCTCCGCCGGGCACACCAGGACCACGTCGTCGGCGAGGTACTTGGCCTCGAAGTCGTAGAAGGTATGCGTGTCGACGACGACCGCCTCACCCAGCTGGCTCGGCCGGGGCCGACCACCGCGGCGGCCGCCGAGCACCGCGCACTCGATCTCGCGGCCGTGGACACCGGCCTCGACGACCGCCTTGGGGTCGTGGGCGTGCGCGGCGTCGAGCGCCCCCTCGAGCTCGTCGGGGGACGCCACTCGCGAGATGCCGATGCTCGAACCCGACCGCGCCGGCTTGACGAACACCGGCCAGCCCAGCGCCGCGATCGCCGCCTCCACGGCGGGCCGGTCGGCCCGCCACTGCTGCGCGGTGACGACGACGTGCTCGACGATCGGCAACCCCGCGGACGCGAACACCAGCTTCATGAACGCCTTGTCCATCATCACGGCCGACGCCGTGACGCCAGACCCGACGTACCGCACGTCGGCCAGCTCCAGCAGCCCCTGGATCGTCCCGTCCTCGCCGAACGGCCCGTGCAGCAACGGAAACACGACGTCCACCTCACCGAGTTCACGCGGCGGCCGGCCCGGCTCGAGCACGGTCATGGACCGCTGCGCCGAGCCCAGCGGCACGAGGATCCCGCTGCCCGACCCGTCGACCTCCGGGACGTGCCCGGGAGCCAGCCGCAGGGGCTCCGGGTCGTCCGC
>DATLQE010000331.1:0-2152 GCA_035535335.1 Lapillicoccus sp.
ACCCTGGACGCGGCCGCGGCTCGACGCCACCCGGTGCTGCCCACGCACGGTCGTCATGGCGTCGGGGTATGCGGCATCGTGCCCGACGATCTCGGCCTCGATCTCGAGCGGGACGCTGGCCATGGGCAGGACCCGCCCGCGCGAGTTGAGCAACCGGCCGACCAGGTCGAGGCCGTCGACGGTGTCGCCGAGCAGGTCCCACAACGACACGATCAGGAGGTTGCCGAGCGCGTGGCCGGCCAGCGGGCCCTCGCCGGGGAACCGGTGCTGGAGCACGTCACGCCAGGTGTGGCCCCACTCGGTGTCGTCACACAGCGCCGCGAGCGCCATCCGCAGGTCTCCGGGTGGTAACACGGAGAACTCGTCGCGGAGCCGGCCCGAGGACCCGCCGTCGTCGGCGACGGTGACGACGGCCGTCACCCGGTCGGTCAGCAGCTTCAGGGCGGACAGCGACGCGGCCAGGCCGTGCCCACCGCCGAGCGCGACGGCCCGGGGGTGACGCGCATACCCGCTGCCGGTGGTCATGCCCACTCACTCCCGCCCGAGGTCGCGGTGGACGAGAAAGGCGTCGACGGTGTCGCTGCGCAGCCGCTCGGCCAGCTGCTCGGCCATCGCCACCGAGCGGTGCTTGCCACCGGTGCAGCCCAGGGCGACGGTGACGTAGCGACGGCCCTCTCGGATGAAGCCCGGAACGACCGAGTCCATCAGGGTGACGACGTCGTCGACGAACTCCTTGGCGCCCGGCTGCGAGAGGACGAACTCGGCGACCGGCTCGTCACGCCCGGTCAGCGGGCGAAGCTCGGGCACCCAGAAGGGGTTCGGAAGGAACCGGAGGTCGTGGACGAAGTCGGCATCGAGCGGTACGCCGTACTTGAACCCGAACGACATCACCGCCAGCCGGAGCTGCGCCGCGCCGTCGCCGGCGAAGAGCGACATCGCCTTGGCCGCCAGCTGATGCACGTTGAGGCCGGACGTGTCGAGGATGACGTCGGCCTCTGACCGCAGCTCACCCAACAGCGAGCGTTCCCGCTGTATGCCGTCGAGCAGCCGTCCGGACGCCTGCAGCGGATGCGGCCGGCGGACACTCTCGAACCGGCGCACGAGCGCCTCGTCGGTGGCGTCGAGGAAGACGACCGACGGGCGGTGGCCGGTCCGGGCCAGCTCCGCGACGATCTGGCCGAAGTCGGCGAAGACGCCGTGGCTGCGGACATCGACGACGGCGGCGACGCGATGGATCATCGGCTCCGGCGTCCGGGCCAGGTACTCCTCGTGAAGCTGCAGCAACTGCGGCAACATCTGCGGCGGGAGGTTGTCGACGACGTACCACCCGAGGTCCTCGAGAACGTTGGCCATCGTCGACCGGCCGGCGCCGCTCATCCCCGTCAGGACGAGCATCGGCTCGTCGCGACTGGGAGCGCCCCGGCTGCTGCGGAGCGGCCGTTCTCCGGGCTCCTCAGCCATGCGGTCGCCTCTCGGTCAGTCGAGCACCTCGCCGGTCGTCACGTTAACCGCCGGGACCGCTCGAGACGAGTCCATGGACTCTCCTGACAGCCGCGATGCGATGGTCTCGGCCAGCGACGGCCCGATGCCCTGGACGGCGGCGATCTCCTCGGCGGACGCCGACCGGAGCCGTTTGACCGAACCGAACTGGCGCAGCAGCGCCTTGCGCCGCACCTCACCGAGTCCGGGGATGTTGTCGAGGGCGGAGGTCGTCATGGCCTTGGACCGGCGCTGCCGGTGGAACGTGATGGCGAACCGGTGCGCCTCGTCACGGACCCGCTGCAGCAGGTAGAGCCCCTCGCTGGTCCGCGGCAGGATCAGCGGGAAGTCCTGGCCCGGGACCCAGACCTCCTCGAGCCGCTTGGCCAGACCGGCCAGCGACACATCCTCGATCCCGAGCTCGTCGAGCACTGTCTTGGCGGCGCTGACCTGGGGCAGGCCGCCGTCGACGACGACGAGGTTCGGGGGGTAGGCGAACTTCCGCGGACGACCGGTGACCTCGTCGATCGGCCCCCGAGCGCGAGGCATACCGTCGACGTCGTCGTCCTCCTCGGTCGCCGGTCCCATGTCGATCTCCGCGGAGTGCTCGCGCTCGTCGAGGTAGCGCTGGAACCGGCGAGTCAGGACCTCGTGCATGGCCGCGGTGTCGTCG
>DATLQE010000332.1:0-6337 GCA_035535335.1 Lapillicoccus sp.
CGAGGGCGTTGAGCTGCGCCTGCAACGAGTCGAGATCGGCCTGGCGGCGCGAGATCTCGGTCTCCAGGGAGACGATCTGGTTGAGGTCGGTCGCCTTGCCGAGCAGCGCCCGCAACTGGTCGAGACCCGCTTTCATCGTCGCGATCCGGGACTGGGTGTCGACGTACGTCGAGGTCACGTCGCGAGCCGACGAAGCCCGCTGCACGATGGTCCCGAGCTTGCCGAGGTCGTCCATGACACGGTCCAGCGTGTCGGAGGGCACCGCGAGGGTCATCGAAGAGCGGCTGCCCTGCTTGTCGATCGACCCGTCGTTCCCCGGCACCGCTGAGCTGTTCTCGGAGACGACCATCCCACCCGCCGCCACGGCGATCTGTCGAGCCTGCGCGGCCCTCGCCTCGACGTCGTCGACCTGCACCTGGAGCGAGGCGGTCCGGACCAGCTTGTCGGCGGCGACGATGTCCGCCGGAGAGGCCGGACTCGACCCCTTGGCCGAGCTTCCAGACCCGGCAGGCGCCCCACCCGACGCTGGCGACTCCGCCAGCTGCTGGCCGTCGGATGCCGCGTCGGGGGCCTGGGCGTCGGCACCCGGCGCCCCCATCTCGGGATTGGCCGGCGCGACAGCGCTGGAAACCGCGCCGGCCGAGCTGCCACCGCTCCCCGCGGAGGAGCACGCCCCCACGGCAAGGACGGCGAGGAGGCCGGCGCCCACGGCGGCGACGGGACGGCGGTGTGGAGCGAGGGACACGGCATACCTCCTGGCTGGCACTGCTTGGTCACCCGTCAGGACACTCGGACGCCCCACGACCGTTGCATAACGGTTCGGCTGCGACAGTGGACCCATGCCCGCCGCCACCGTCGCCGTGGTCGGCGTCGGGATTGCCGGGCTCGCCGCGGCCTGGGAGCTGGTGCGGTGCGACGACGTCCGGGTCGTCCTGCTCGAGGCCGGCGCCGCGGTGGGCGGCAAGCTGCGCTCAGCCGAGGTGGCCGGCCACCTGGTCGACGTGGGGGCGGAGTCGATGCTGGCTCGCCGCCCGGAAGCGGTCAGCCTCGCCGACGAGCTGGGTCTCGGGGGCGCGGTGACCCATCCGAACCGGGTTCCCGCCGCCGTGTGGAGCCGCGGCCGTCGGTGGCCGCTGCCGCCCGGGACGGTGATGGGCGTCCCGACGGATCCGTCGACCGCCGCCGGCCTCCTCGGCCCCGACGAGGTCGCGCGCGCGGCAGCCGAGCGCGTCGGACCGCCCGTCAGTAAGGACCTCCCAGTCGGTGACTTCGTCGCGGACCGCTTCGGTGACGCAGTCGTCGACCGGCTCGTCGAACCCCTCCTCGCCGGGGTATATGCGGGACACGCTCGCCGGCTGTCCCTTCAGGCCACGGTCCCCGCCCTCTGGGCGGCGGCCACCAGCGCGGAGCCACTCGTCGGCCGGCCGGTCGACACCGAGAGCGGGGGACCGGTGTTCGCCGGCTACCGGGGCGGCCTAGCGGCGCTCGCCGGCGACGTCGCGTCGGTCCTTGCTAGGCGAGGTGTAGACATCCGCACGAACGCGACCGTCCGAGAGCTGTCTCGATGCTCGGACGGCTGGCGGCTCACCGTCGGACCGACCATCAGCGCCCGGCACATCGACGTCGACGGTGTGGTGCTGGCCGCGCCGGCGAGGCCGACCGCGCGGCTCCTCCGGACCGCCGTCCCCGTGGCCGCGGGCCTTCTCGAGGAGGTCGAGTACGCGTCGGTGGCCATCGTCACGCTGGCCTTGCCCCGCTCGACCCAGGACGCGTTGGCGGGCTCGGGCTTCCTCGTCCCACCGGTCGAGCCGCTCACCGTCAAGGCCGCCACGTTCAGCTCGACGAAGTGGGCGTGGCTCGACGCCGCCGCTCCTGACCTGGTCTTCCTGCGCGCCTCCCTGGGACGAGCCGGTGAGGTCGCGGTCCTGCAGTGGGAGAACGCGGACCTCGTGCGAACGGTGGTCCCCGACCTGCGAACCGTCCTCGGACCGGACCTCCCCGAGCCGGTCGACGCCCACGTCCAACGCTGGGGCGGCGCCCTGCCCCAGTACGCCGTCGGCCACGTGGACCGCATCCGCACGGTCCTCGACGCCGTCGCCAAGCAGCCCGGGCTGGGGTTGGCCGGTGCCGCGTACGAGGGCGTCGGCATACCCGCGTGCGTGGCGTCCGGGCGGCGGGCAGCCCGCGACGTGCTCGCCACGGTCCGCCAGCGACAATGAGGGCATGAGCGACCGACCGACCCGCAAGCCTGCCCCGTCGCACATGAGGGAGATCAACGACTCGATCCGGTATGCGATGTGGTCGGTCTTCGCCTCGGTCCAGCCGCTGGGCGAGGACCGCGAGAAGCTCGCCGGGGAGGCCGCCGCCCTGCTGGGTGACCTCGAGGCCGAGGGCGTCGTGGTGCGGGGCGTCTACGACGTGGCCGGCCTGCGCGCCGACGCCGACCTCATGATCTGGTGGCATGCCGAGACCATCGAGGAGCTGCAGTCGGCCTA
The DNA here is from genome assembly GCA_035535335.1 of Lapillicoccus sp. Classification (GTDB taxonomy): domain Bacteria; phylum Actinomycetota; class Actinomycetes; order Actinomycetales; family Dermatophilaceae; genus Lapillicoccus. Next base: position 2,496 of record DATLQE010000332.1, read on the forward strand.
TCACCGGTTCCTCCGCACGGAGCTCGGCTCCGCCCTCGAACCGGTGTGGTCGGTCGCTGCCCTGCACCGTCCAGCCGAGTTCAACAAGAGCCACGTGCCGGCGTTCCTGGCGGGGGAGGAGCCGCGGGCGTACGTGTGCGTCTACCCCTTCGTGCGGTCCTACGACTGGTACCTCCTCGACGACGCCGAGCGCCGCGACATGCTGGTCGAGCACGGCCAGCTGGCCCGCGGCTACCCGGACGTGCGCGCCAACACCGTCGCGTCCTTCGCCCTCGGCGACTACGAGTGGGTGCTCGCCTTCGAGGCCGACGAGCTGCACCGCATCGTCGACCTCATGCGTGACCTGCGGGCCTCGCAGGCGCGCCGGCACGTCCGCGAGGAGGTGCCGTTCTACACCGGAACGCGCACGTCGATCGAGGACGTCGTCGCCAACCTCCGGTGATCAGTTCTTCGGCTCGAGCCGGAGGCTGATCGAGTTGATGCAGTAGCGCTGGTCGGTCGGCGTCGCATACCCCTCGCCCTCGAAGACGTGCCCGAGGTGCGAGCCGCAGTTCTTGCACCGCACCTCAGTGCGCACGCTCCCGAACGACCGGTCCTCGATGTACTCGACGCGGTCCTCGGCGAGCGGGGCGTAGAACGACGGCCAGCCGCAGTGCGACTCGAACTTGGTGTCGCTCCGGAACAGTTCGGCACCGCACGCGCGGCAGGAGTAGACGCCTTCGGTCTTCGTGTCGGTGTACTCACCGACGAAGGGCCGCTCGGTGCCCGCCTCGCGCAGGACGTGGAACTCGGCCGGCGTCAGCTCGGCGCGCCAGTCGTCGTCGCTCTTCGCCACGCGGTATGCGGCGCCACTTGGGTCGGTCGACGGAAGGGTCTTGTGGCTGAACAGGCTCACCGGGTCTCCTCGGAATCGGGTCGGGGGTCGCACCCTGGTCAACAACCAGGGTGCGACCGGCGTTCCCGTCCCGCTACCGGCTGACCTCGAGAGGCGCCGCAACCTGCCCACCGTCTGGTGCCCGGACCACGACCTGGTGCTGTCCGGCAGTGGTGGCCGCCGGGACGACGACTTTGCCCTGCGCATACCCGGAGGCGTTCGTCGTCAGCGTCCCCAGGGTGGTCACTCCGTCGAGGGAGACGGTCAGCGTGGCCCCCGGCGACCAGCCGAACAGCTCGACCTTCAGCGGCTTGCCCGCCTTGACCTTGGGGGGCGACAGCACCACGGTTCCGAGGGTGACCTTGACCGTCAGCGTCGCGGACGCCGAGGCGCCGTCCGTGGCCGACGTGGCGGTGAGCGTATGCGTGCCGAGTCCGGTCGCCGAGGTGATGGGCAGCGCCAACGACGCCGACCCGGCCGCGTCGGTCGTCACCGTGCCGATGGTCGCGCCGTCCAGCGCCAGGGCGAAGGTGCGGTTCGGGTACCAACCGGCCAGGCGCACGTTCGCCGTGTCACCGACGAAGACTCCGGCTGGGTCGAGGCTCAACGTGCCCTGCCGGATGGTCGGCCGGATGCGGACGACCTGCGGGTCGTGGTCGGACGCCTGGTCGGAGAATTCGGCGTTGTTGTGGATGACCTGGTACTGGACGTCGGTCACCGGCTTGGTCACGAAGATGTGGTCGAGGACCTGGCTGACCCCGTTGAACACGTAGGTGTACCGCTGGTTTTCCGGCAGCGTCGTGATGAGGTCGGTGAGGGTCGCACCGTTGTCGGTCAGCCGAAGGACGGGCGCGGAGAACTGGTAGTCGTTGAAGTCTCCGGCGAGCACGACGTTGCCATCGGGGTCGGCGGCCAGCACCTGCTTGACGAAGGCGTTCAACGTCGCCGCCTGCTCGAGCCGCTGCACCTCAGATGCTCGGATCGGTGGCTGGAACCGGCCGTCGGCGCTCTGGTCGCCGCCCTTGGAGTTGAAGTGGTTGGCCACGACGATGACCTTGCGACCCTGGAAGAGGAACTCCCCGGCCAGTGGCTTTCGGGAGGCGTTCCACGCGGCGTTGGCCGGGTCCACGCGGCCGGGGTTCACGCTGAGGGACGCGGTGCCGTCGGTGGCGGTCGAGACCGTCACCGGAGTCGTGGAGTCACCCGGCGTTCGGGGCACCAGCGTCACCGTGTCCGCGTTGTAGAGGAACGCCGACCGGATGTTGCCGCCGGGCTCGCCTCCGTCGAGATTGTTGACCGGGTTGATCTGGGCCCACGCGTAGGTGGGTCCGCCGGCGTCCTTGATCTTCGCGGTGAGTATCGAGAGGGTCTGGTCCGCCGCGACGGTGCCGTCGTCCGTGGGGCCACTGTTGTCCTGGATCTCCTCGAGCGCCACGATGTCGGGCTGGGCGAGGTTCTTGACGACGCCCTGGGCGAGCCGGACGAACTTGCTCTCGGGGTCCCGAGGGTCGAGGTTCTCGACGTTGTACGTGGCGATGGCCAGCTGGTCGTCGGCCTGCGCCGTCGCCGACGTGGGTTGGAGGTGGTTGTCGATGTACGTACCCAGTGTGGTCGCGGCGATGGTGTAGCCGCCGAACCTCGACCAGTCCACCGGACCGGTCGTTGCGCCCTGAAGGACGTCGCCGACGTTGGCCGCGGGTACCGGACCGTTGGCGGGGATGATGAGCACTCGGCCGGTCGGCGTCTGGGCGTAGCTCTTGAGATAGGTGCCGCCGCGTGGCGTGCGCAGCTCGTCGGGCTTGGTCGTCACGTAGATCTCGCGGAACTGCGTCTGCCCGGGGCCGACGACGCGCGCGTCGTTGACGGTGACGAGCATGCCCTCGTGCGCCTCCCAGAACTCCAGCGTGGAGCGCGAGGGGTCGACGGTCGTGATCGTCTCGACGTTGGTGGTGCCGGCCGGCAACGGCGGCACGTAGGTGTCGGGGACGGTCGTCGGGGTTATGACGAGCGGTGACGGCAGGGCGTTGCCCTTGCTCACGACGGTGACGACCGTGGCGCTGATCTCGGTGATGGACAGGCTGGTCGTGGTGGCCAGCGTCGAGCCGTCGGACAGGTCGTAGAAGTCGTTGACCCGTCCGGTGACGACGACCGAGTCGCCGACGGTCGCCAGGATGTCGGTGAAGACGAAGATCCCGGACGACGCCGCCGGCCGCGACGGGTCGCGGTCCGCCTGTTGGATCCAGAACCCGCGGCTGCCCCCGGTCGACCGCACCGCCGTGACGATGCCGTAGACGCGCTCGACGACGTTGCCGCGTTCGGGCGAGAGGAACCCGCTGCCCTGGACGTCCTGGATCGTCTTCGGCCCCGCGATGCACTCCGGCGGGGTCGGGCTGGCCGAGCAGTCGACCGGCGGCGGAGGCGGGACGGGCGCGGCCTTCGGGGTCGGAGCAGCGACGGTGAAGTCGGTCGCGTTGTTTCCCGTGTTGGTGAACGGATCGAGTGTGCGCTGAGCGGAGCTCGTGCTGCTGAGCGTGCCGGTCGGACCTGAGCCGGCGAAGTCGTCGGTGCCTGTGCCGTACCCGACGAAGTCGACGACCGAGCCCGCTGTGTCGCAGTCCCTGCCGCAGCCGAGCGTCGACTGGTTGCTCACGAGCGCCACCTTCCCTGCCCCTCCGGCCATCGGGATCGTGCCCGTCACCTCCGGCGACGGCAGGGGCGTCGTTCCGCCCGTTCCCGCCGCTTCCTGGATCAGGAAGAACGACTTGGCCGCGATGGACCCGCCGAGGTTGGTGCGCTGCCACGAGGTCCCCGTCGTCGCCGCATACTGCACCGACCAGGTCGACAGGTCGACGGCCGTGTCACCGTTGTTGTAGAGCTCGATGAAGTCGTTGGTGTAAACGGAGCCGGAGTTGCCGCCGGCACCGAAAACCTCGCTGATGACGACCGGCGACGTGACGTCCACGGCCTG
>DATLQE010000333.1:0-5669 GCA_035535335.1 Lapillicoccus sp.
GGGCCGTCGAAGCTCGTCACGAACGCGAGCCGCGTGTCGTCATCGAACAGCACGAACCTGGCCTCATGGATCGTCTTGATCGCCACGTCGTAGTCGCCCGGTCGATAACCGGGGGTGTCCTGCAGATCACGCAGCGCCCCACGCAGTGCCTCGCCCTCGCCGCGCTTCACCCGAAAGAAGAGGCTGAACTCGCTCGTGGGGCCAACGCTCAGCCCCGGATGGGACGCCTCGGTCTCTGCAGCCGACATCTGTACCTCCACGGTGTCGACAGGCCCCTCCAGCGAAGAGAGCCGAGAAGGCCCCGAAGGGCCTGTCTACGCAGGCGAACGTAGGTCCCGACTCATGGGCAGCACCTCACCCGGATGGGATGAGAGGGGTCAGCTCCAGCTCCGGCCCTCATCTCACGGCGCGACCGACAACTCCAGGCAAAACTCCTCGACGTGCAGTCAGTGGTGGGTCGGTGCCGGTCCGTGGAGACGGCTGTGCTGCTGGACGCCGTCACCGCGTTCCGTGGCTTGGAGATCGTGGTGCTTTCGCGACACACGAGCAGCTCGTTGAGCAGCTGGACGGTCAGCGGTGCTATGGAACCCCTGTGACGGGGTCGGAACGGGTCATTCCTGTTCTGCGATGGTGGCGCGCACCGCGCCGAGCTCTTCTTGGGTGACTCCGGCCGGCTGAATGACGGCATACCATCCGTCGACCTGTTCGGTCGTGTACTTGTGGCCGTGGCCTCCTGGGACTCCGGTGGAGAAGGGGAGGTCCGCGGTGATCTGCCAGAAGGTGAGGAAGGGCACCCAGACGGTGTTGAGGACATCGTGTCCGGGTGGCTCGCTGATCCAGTCCGGCCGGTTCAGAACGAGATCGGGGCTCCACCAGACGATCGGGTCAGATGGGTGCATCAGGTAGAGCACCCGGTTGCCTTCCCACGGTGGGTCCTGTGCCGAGACGCGGCCAACGTCGCCACCGGAGAAGCGGACGGTGCGACCGTCCTTGTACACCGGCTCGATCTCGGGGCTGCCTGAATCACGGTGCTCGCTGAAGTCGCGAAACAGCGTGTTGAAGTTGGGCGGCCCCACGAACAGGGTTCCCGCCGTTCGGTTTCGCAGGTCGTACTCACCACTGAAAGCAGTCTCACCGCCGAAAGACCCGAGGCTCTCTCCGGCGACGAACAGCTTCGGGCGACGGTCGTGAGGGAGGGCGAGCCAGCGTTCGTAGACGGCGTCGAAGAGGGCACGCCCAGCCTCCCGGGCCTTGGTCTGGTCGACGAGGTAGGAGATCCACGACGGCAGGTAGGAGTACTGGATCGCCACGGTCGCCGAGTCGCCGGCGCTCAGGTACTCGAACGAGTCGACCAGCGCGGGGTCGACCCAACCGCTTCCGGTGGTCGTGACGACCAGCAGGTTGGTCCGCTCGAAGCCGCCGGCACGCTCCAGGTCGTCGACCGCCAGCTCGGCGCGCGACTCCGTGTCGTCGGACGAAGCCAGCCCCGCATAGCCCGGATCGGCTCCTTCGACGGCAGCTGCACCAGATTCTGGATGGTGCTCGCCGAGGGTCCGGAGCCGGCGAAGTTCCGGCCCTGTCGGCCCAGCGTGTCCCACGCCACCAGCGAGTCGGAACCGCCGGACCGTAGGCTCGTCGCGGGTTGCACCACCCCCTCCTCGGTGATGGTGTCCCGGACGGAGAACGCCTTGTCCGCCAGGCTGGCCAAGCCCTCCAACAGGATTCCCGTCACGAACAGGTACATCAAGCCCGCGGCGAGCATCCATCCGACAGCGGCGGCGGCCCGTGGACCAATCCAACGCGTGAGGAAGCGGGCCAGTAGACGATAGAGCCGGCGCACGCCCCGACCAGTCAGCAGGAGAATGCCGAACATCAACACGGCCACCAACGGGGCGGCGACGACCCAGGCGACGCTGTCGTCGGTGACACCCATCAGGCGACGGATCTCAGACTGCCAGTACTGCCCGAGGCCGAACGCGACCACGAAGAGCGGAACGGCGGAAACGGCCAGGATCCTCCAGGTGCGGGCGTGCGGGACTCGAGCCGGTCGGTCGGCGAAGGCTCGCCAGATCCATGCGGCAACCACTCCGAGTCCGTACCCGATGGCTGCGGTGATGCCACAGACGATCCCCTGAAGGAGCCCACCACGGGGCAGCAACGAGGGAGTGAAGGACAGGCAGGCCAGGATGACGGCACCCCAACAGCCGGGCAACGTCAAGCTCCACCACCGACCGAAGCGTCCTAACGGACCAGAAGGACCCGCGCGAGAAGTCGCGCCGGCCGATGTGCTTCCAGACGCCAAGACCGTCTCGCGCGCGACGGAGACGCTGCTTTCAGCCGGACGCACCACGACGGCCTCCCACACAGACTGGCCTAGTTACGGCTTCTTCTTCCAAGTTCCCCCCGAGCGGTAAGACCGTGCATGACCACGACGATGAGCGCATTGCCAGATCAGGTCGTCTAACTGCGTCCACCGTCCGCGTAGGGCTCCTGCTGCCAGGGCCACCGGCCGCTGATCTCCAGCTCCAGGGAGAAGCTCAAGAACGTTCGGATGATCACGATCATGGCCAAGACGCCTACGCTGGCGAAGGTTGGGGTGACAGCTACCGTGCGGATGATGTCGCCGGCCACGAGGAACTCCAGCCCCAGCAAGATGGAGCGGCCCAGCCTACGGCGGTAGGTCTGGTAGACGCCTGGCTCGCGGCGTCCCCACTGAACGACCGCCATCACGCTTCCCAGCACGATGCCTATCACGATGATCGCCACACCGACGGCATCAACGCCCTCGCCGACACGTTCCAGCAGCTCCAGAAAGTTCACTAGCTTCTCCTCGGACCGCGCAATCGAGGTCGTCCTACCCCACGGGTTCGCTGACCGCTGCGGTTACTGAACAACACGCCGGACCGCCGGACGCGCGTCGGTAGGCGAGACGGCCGCGCCCCGACCGTACAGTCCCACAGGGACGGATAACTGTGGGCAGCAACAACAGGACTGTGGACGGCCACCCGACGGCATAGGAACGCGTTGAAGCCTTCGGGTTAGGGGTAGGGACCTTCCCGGTGATGCGCTTCGGACTTGGTGTCCCATCGCATCGACGAAGGACGTTCGTCCATCGGACATGGCGCTTCTCGGCTGGCTCGGCTGCGGAGGCGGTCCAGGTGGGCAAGGCGATCTGCTCCTGACTCCACTGAGTACCCAGTGCTGTTCGCCCGCCGTCTGTGGCGCCGTCCCATGCAGGGCACGCTCATCTCCGCGACCGGTCGGCCCCTCCAAGGTGCCGAGTGGGTCTACGAGGGCTGCGGCTCCAGCGGCTCGGCCGCCTGTCGGGGCATGGCTAGTGCCGCGACCAGGCCGGCCCCGCCGATCACCGCGAGCACCGCGATGGCGAGCGCGTACGAGCGTTCGGGCGTGGCGGTGAGACCGGCGACGAGGATGGTGCCGGCGATGGCGGTCCCCAGCGACGATCCGAGGTTCGAGACACTACGGGAGACGCCCGAGATCTCACCCTGCTGCTGCTCGCCGAAGCTGGACTGCACGACGTTCACCGACGGCGTCAGCATCGTCCCCAGCCCGAGGCCTATGAGTAGCAGGCCCGGCACGAAGGACCAGGGGCTGACCCGGTCGGGAACCAGGAACAGCAGCAGCAGGACGCCCGCGATGGTGATGACGAAGCCGGCCAGGATGAGGTTGCGTTGCGGCAGGCGCCGAGCGAGCCGTTCGGCGGCCAAAGATGAACCCATCAAGCCGAGCGTGGTGGCGGAGAAGATCACCCCGGTCTCGATGGCGTCGTAGCCGCGGACCACCTGGAGGTAGGCCGAGACGACGAACGACACGCCGCTGAGCAGCAGCCACTGCGCGTTCTGGGTCACCATGCCCAGGTTGGACATGCGGTTGCGGAACACACTCAGTGACACGAGCGCCTCACGGCCGGCCCGCTCCTTGGTCCTGGTACTGAGCACGAACCACACGAGGACGAGCCCACCGCACACCACGAGGGCCAGTGCCAGCGGGAGGCTGTTGTCGGTGGCGAGGATGCCGAGGACCAGCAGCACCAGTCCGAGGGCGGACAGCACGGCACCGCCGATGTCGAAGGGTCGGTCGGGGTCGGCCGCGACGGGATCCTGGATGCGGAGCCCGAGGAGCACGATGACGACGATGACGAGCGCCTGCAACCCGAAGGCGGCCCGCCAGCTGATCGCTGAGGTGATCAGCCCGCCGAGAAGCGGTCCGGCCGCGGCACCGATGCCGCCGAGCGCGCTGATGATGCCGAAGGCCCTCGCCCGGGAGGGCAGGTCCCGGAAGAGAAGCGTCGTGAGGATGTAGACAGGCGGGATGAGCAGGGCGGTGCCGACGCCCTCGAGGATCGAGTTGCCCAGGATGAGGATCCCGAGCCCCGGCGACACCGCGCTGAGGACTGCGCCGACGCCGTAGATGACAAGTCCGGCCAGGAAGCAGCGTTTCCGACCGTAGCGATCGGTCAGCTTGCCGCCGGGGATCATCAGCGCCGCCATGACCAGCAGGAAGAGGGTGATGGCCACCTGGACGCCCTGCACGCTGGTGTTCAGGTCGCGGCTGATGTCGTTGATCATCACGTTCATGTTCGAGCCGGCGAAGCTACAGATGAACTGCGCCAGAGCCAGCGGCACCAGCACTCCGCGCAGCGCCTTGGTCGACCCCACGCCAGTCCCTGCGTCCATTGGTCACCCCCAGCGAAAACCTGGCAAGAGCCCCACGGTCGGACATCACCCGTCCCGGACTAGATGCCGCCATGGGAGAGCTGAACCCTTTCCCTCGGAAGGCACCTCCCCGGCTGGGTCTGCACGTCGGCCTAGTAGGGGAGGCGGGTATGCGGGGGGGAATCAGCGACCTCCATCCCGAACCTTCCGGCGACAGTTGACACCGGTGTATCACCCGTGCGACGCCGTCTTACGGCGGACCCTCATCCCGAATGGGGGATGGCGTCGGTGGAGGTTCCCGGGATAGTACGACGTGTCGGCGACCTGCCTCCACGTGTCGAAAACGGATAGGGGCCTCGGATGAGTAGTGCATCGTCTAGACCACCGTTCCAGGTGAACGGCCAGCTGATGAAGCCCGGCCTGGTGCTGCTCTGCGTTGGTGGCCTCGCCTGGTTGGCCGGTGCGGCACTGTCCGGGACCGCACTCGCTCAGGCCAGCTGGAGGTTCATCGATCAGCTTGACGAGTCACCGGCGGAGATCGCCAACAGACGGTTTCAGCAGATGAAGGTTGCCGCTGCGGCAGCGTCCAAGGCATGGAATGAGAACGCGAGATGATCGCGGTTGCCTTTGCGGATGGTGCCGGCACCGGTTCGGTGACCGGAGCTTCTTACCGGCGCGGTGCGGGGGATCTTCGTGAGCGATCTGACTGAGGTCAGCCGGGAGGAGCTGGCCGAGCGGTTGCGCCTGCTGGCGGCCGAGAACGAGCGGCTGCGCTCGGCGTCGGCTGAAGAGGCAGGCGCCGGTGCCACGGTCACGGACACGGTGCCCGTGCAAGTCCGCCGATCTTCTGGCCCGTGGCGGTCCGCGGTCGCGGTCCTGCTCATCGCGACGGCGACGATCCTGTCGCCGGTGGCCGTGGTGACCGGTTGGACGCGCCTGCAGCTGACGAGCGAGGAGGCCTTCCTCGGGACGTTCGGCCCGCTGGCGAGCGAC
>DATLQE010000334.1:0-5470 GCA_035535335.1 Lapillicoccus sp.
ATCGACGCCGCCGGGCGGATCGCCCCGGACGCCCTCGGAGTGCTCAGCCACTACGACGCCGTCGTCTGGGAGACCGGAGACGACCTGGTCACCCGCACCGCCGGCCGCGCTGGCGGCAATGCCGACCGGCTGGCACTCGACGAACTGCTCGAGTTCCGCTCGTACATGAACGAGGGCGGCAAGGTGCTTCTCGCAGGCGACTCCGCCGGCCAGCAGTACACCAACGCCGCCGTGGGCAACCAGCTCTACGACCCCAAGGGTGAGATCGCCTGCAACCCGCTTCCCGCGGGTACGGACCCGCGGCGCTGCCTGCCTTTGTTCGGTTCGTTCTTCGGTGGCGACACCACCAACGACGTGCTGCAGTACTACCTGGGCGGCTACCTTGCCGTGGCCAACGATGGTCTCGACGAAGAAGGCGCCGCATTCGACTCGATCGGAGTGGACGACCCGTTCACGGGCCTGGCGTGGGGTCTCGACGATCCCGTCTTCGCAGGCAACACCGTTCGGAGGTCGTCGTTCCTCGCGACCAGCGGCATCCTGCCGACCGACCAGTTCAAGCAGTTCGAGAGCTGGCCCGCGGCGCGGTACGCCAAGCCGGGCGGCCCGTTCGACCCACACACCGGAACCCAATACGTCTACTCGCAGATCGCCGACGTCTCCTACAAGCGGCTCACCCGCGAGATCGCCGTCCCGGCAGCTGGTGGGTCGATGACGTTCTGGACGTCGTACGACACCGAAGCCGAGTGGGACCACCTGTTCGTGGAGGCGCGCACTCCTGGCGGTGACGACTGGACGACGCTGCCGGACGCCAACGGGCACACGACGACCTCGACCGGCCAGAGCTGCCCCGCGGGCTGGGTCACGCTGCACCCACAACTCGCGCACTACCAGACGTGGAACGGCGTGGACGCGTGCACCGAGACCGGCACCACCGGCGCCTGGAACGCCGCCAGCGGCAACTCGGCGGGTTGGCAGCACTGGAGCATCGACCTCTCGGCGTACGCCGGCCAGAGCGTCGAGATTTCCATCGCCTACGCCAGCGACTGGGCGACCCAGGGCATCGGTGTGTTCCTCGACGACATCGCGCTCCCCGACGGCACCAGCACGTCGTTCGAGACCGGCCTGGACGGCTGGGCGATCACCGGTCCGCCGCCGGGCAGCGCGCCCAACGCGAACAACTTCATCCGAACCGACGCATCAGGCTTCCCCGTCGGCAACGCGATCGCCACGCCACACTCGCTGCTGCTGGGGTTCGGACTGGAGGGCGTCTCGACTGCAGCCGAACGCAACGCAGTGATGGGCCGGGCGCTCGACCACCTGCTTGCCTCGCAGTAGGAGGAGGCGGACACCTTCGTGGGCGCTGAAGCCGGGGTGGACGAACGGTTCACCCCGGCTTCGTGGGCTGAGACTCACCGCGGTGGGCTTCCTACCGCTTCCCTGGCGCTGATCAGGATGCGTGACAACGAATTCGGCCTGCCGCCTCTCCGCGCGGCTTCAGGGTGATCCTCGTACGTCAGCGGTCGGCGTCGTCACGCAGTTCAACCGGCTGTGCGATGACGTCGACCATGGCGCCGTTGCGTAACGTCGTGAGGGCAGTGGGACGTCGAAAGCCTCACCGAACATCCGACCCGGCGGGGTCTGCGCGTCGACCATCGGCTCGCCAGCCACCGTGATCATTAGGTCTCCGGAACCCAAGTCGGCCCGTTCGGCAGGGTGGCGCTCCTCGACGTGCACGATCCGCACGCCTCGATCACGTCCAACCTTTGCCGCGAGTCCAGCGGCGTGGAGATGTTGGGACTCGACCCACGACCCCCTGCTCCCAATGCCAGATCGGGCGGTGCCGCTACCTGCGATGGCACGGAACGGCGCTGGTCAAGCGCGCCCTGACGTTGTCCGTGGTTGTCCGCTGAAGACGGTAGGGGCTGCTGTGAATGGCACGTTAGTGGCACGCCTTGGTACAGATTGGCGCTGTTGGGTCCTACGCTGACCGTTGGGTGAGCTCCCTCGCCGGAGGAACGGAAATCGGCTGGGGTTGTAGGGGCCATGCCGGCCAGCGCACGCTCCTGTGGGCACCCATCGGATCGGAGGAGACCATGGACCGCCCCCAGGTCATCACCAAGCAGGCGCTTGCCAACCCACCGGCCGAGCAGACCACCAACATCCAGCGCGGCCAGGCCTTCGCCCACGATGGGGTCTGGGCCGGCTTCGTCGACTTCCCCGGTGGCGCCTCGACTGGCTGGCATCACCACGGGGACTATGCCACCTATGGCTATGTCACCGGCGGCGCGATGATGGTCGAGTTCGGGCCGGGTGGTAGCGAGCTGGTCGAGATCGGCGAGGGGGACTTCATCTACATCCCCGGGCACCTGGTCCACCGCGAGTCGGTCGCCCCGGATGGAGGCGCCGGTGTCATCATCCGGGTCGGCGGAGTGGGGGCCACCGTCTTCAACGTCGAGGGACCGGACCCGGCAACATGACGGAGGTGTGGCCCTGGGGTACGCCCCCGCAGGGCCGATCCTGGGGAAGTCACGATCTAGTCTGGACAAGGCCGAACCGTTGCCTAAAGAGAGTCGGAAGGCCGCTACTTGGACCTGCGGCGATCGGGTCACACCGGCTCTGACCTGAGCGCCTGGCTACCGCTGTTGTCCGTTGCTGACCCCTGGTCGCCGATGGTTCGCGGCCCAGCGCGGCCCAGGAAGGGCACGGCGTACCACCCGATGCGACCTCTTCTGTGTCAGATCCAACGAGCCTGTGCAGGCATGAAGGTCGAACGGTTGAAGACCGGGGAGGATTATCGAATCGCCACAGGTGATCGCCGCTTTGAGTGCTCGAGCGCTCCGACGATCCTCCACGGTGCTCCAAGAGTCGTATTGGTCCATACGGCGGTCGGTTGCTGCCCGTCTGCTGCCCACACGCACCAGGTCCAACCTCTGGGAGGACGGTCTGAATCGCCTGCCTGCATCAACTCAGCTGTGTGAGCTGAACGCCAGCTAGCTGCGGTTCCCCCCGGCGATGACGGATGGTGGCCGCTACGCCCGTGGTCGACCCCTGCGGCACGGACTCAATGCGGACCGGGAGGTCCAGTTCCGTCCGGCCATGTACACCAATCAGGGCGTCCACCGATGGGATCGGCCCGAGCATGCGTCACCACCGTGGTGCGCAGAATCCTCAAAAGACCCGTGAGCAGCGGCTGCTGCCGCTCCTCCCGATGAGGATGCCTTACAGCCTAAAAAATTAGAGTGCCTTGCGGACTGAGCGGGCCGTCTCCAGCGTCGGCTCGATGCGCTTCTTGGCAAGGCCGGATCGATAGGTCTTCTCTTTGTCGCCTTGATAGAGTTGTTCCAACCGTTCTATCGCCTTCCGCACCAGCGGCTGGGTGGCGATCGGGATTGGGATATGTCCGGCGACCATGTCACCGGCCCGGGAGACAATTCCTGCCATGGCCGTGATGTGGGCGACTAGGTCGCCGTGGTTGCGGAGCAGGCAGACAAGCTTATTGCGTTTCGCCTTGTTCAGCATGTATGCCGGGTGCCAGATGGCGTGGCCGCCTCCGACCACGTAGAACCGGCCTCCGAGCCGCGTGTCAGTGTTAGTCTCCAGGATCCGACCCGGGTTCAGGGCACCCGGCGGTCCCAACACGGCGAGACCGGCCAGACACGATTTCGCGGTCTCGTTGTCCAGGCTGAACGCTGCCTCATCACCCTCCCCGGCGATCGGCGCGGCAGCGCTGAGCACCGCCTGTGGGCCGGGTTCGGGCGCGCTCTGGTCGGTGAGCCACCTGGCCGCGTCGTCGCGCAAGTTGGTAGCGATCCCCTCCAGACTACGCCGGCTCGATGTCCGGGCTCCGATAGTCAGGGTCCACTGCCGGCCGTCGCGGATCGTGGCAAGGCCCGAAGCCAGCGCGTCGAGGGGCCACGGACCGATCGCGGTCACTTGGATGGTGACCGCGTCGCTCCAGGAGGCGGTCAGCCTGCCGGTTCAGTCCCGGTTGCTGCCTGGTTGCTGCCCGACGACCCAGCACCGGGCGACGAAAGGAAGCGGCCGGGCCCTGGGACCCGGCCTGACCTGCGGTGTTATGTGGTGGGCGCGACAGGGTTTGAACCTGTGACCCCTTCCGTGTCAGCAAAACACAGGGAACCGCTGTGCTAACCGCTGTTCTTGCAGGTCACCTCCGACCGTAGCTGCCGTAGGGAAACGCTCTCTTGGCATACAGGGAAACGCTCTCTTCACCCCTCGTATCGACGCCCATGAACTATTACATCGCATCGTCCAGCTGCGCCTAGGCTGTCCTGTCCCCGAGTCATGGCGATGGATGCATACGGACTCGCTCTGGGGTCGGTCCGTCGTTCACCGGTCGCTCAGCTGCTGAGCAGGGACTCCAGCTTGGGGAGCATCATCTCCCAGGCCTGGCGGCCCAGGTCGGCAGTTCCGGGCGGGTGCGGGCCCTCGCGCACCACGAGCCGGGTCCTCCCGTCGTCGTCGTGCAACTCCACCCGCAGGTTCGACGGCCAGGCGCCAGCCTGACCGGGAATCCCCTCCCACGCCCCGCGACTCGAGAGCAGCTCGTTCTGGACGACCTCGTCGAAGCGGCCGTCGAACCCTGACCGCATCGAGGGGTCGGCCTCGCTCACCATCTCGAACCGCTGCCGCCCCCCGACCCGGGCATCGACCTCGACGGTGTCGCGGTGGACCGGGAACCCGACCGGGCCATACCACCGGGCGAACTGGTCCGGATCGGTGAATGCCTGGTAGACGCGCTCGGGCGGCGCGTCCAAGACTCGGGTGAGCTCGATGTCGTACGGATGCTCCGTCATCGCTCTCTCCTTCGCGCTCTCGGGGTCTCCCGTACCGATGCCTCAGGGCCATCCTCCCACCCGGTGGAGACATGCCCGGCGTCGCGACATCTCGGGGATAGGACAGCCTCGGCAGCGACAGGTCGGCGAGACGGGAGTATCCCGAGCTCACCGACGACGAGATGGCCCGCATCGCCGGACTCGACACCGGCGGCACACTGTTCGTCGACCACCACGACCCCGAGTGGGTCACCCGGCTCGCCACCCGCCGCGTCGCTGACCAGGAGGACTCCATGAGCATGGACACGACCCATGGCCCCGTCGCGGTCATCACCGGCGCCTCGTCGGGCATCGGCGCCGCCACCGCCCGTGCCCTGGCCGCCGACGGCCACCGCGTGGCGCTGCTGGCGCGGCGCGTCGACCGCATCCAGGCGCTCGCTGACGAACTCGGCGACGGCGCCACCGCCATCGGAGCCGACGTCACCGACCGCGACGCGCTCGTGGCCGCCGCGCAGCGCGTGCACGGCGAACTCGGCGGCGCCGACGTGCTGGTCAACAACGCCGGCGTGATGCTGCTCGGCCCCTTCGGTCCCGAGCAGCGCGCCGACTACCGCCAGATGATCGAGGTCAACCTCCTCGGCGCGATCACCACCACCGAGGTCTTCCTCGACCAGCTC
>DATLQE010000335.1:0-3844 GCA_035535335.1 Lapillicoccus sp.
CGAGCTCCACGCGGCCCAGCTCGGCATCGATCAGCCGGCGCGCCGAGGGGAGTGCGTGCGGGTCCGAGGTGACGACGCGCAGCCTCGTCGACCAGAGCGCCCACTCGTATGCGGGTCCGCGCAGGGCGGCGCGGTGGTCGATGTTCGTCTCGCGGTGTACGGGTTGGGCCGCCATCGTGGGCCTCCTCGGGTGATCGGCCGACGGGACGCCGACCTGACTTCTCCGAGCCTGGGCCGCGGTGCTTTGGGACGGCTGTGCGACCTCTGAGACCCGCGCCTGAGCCGTATCGGCCAAGCCCCCGACAACATCTCGGACATGTCCGGGTTAGTCGGGCCGAAACCGTTGGTCGGCCGACAACTACTCGTACATGTCCGAGCAGTCGAGCCCGAAAGCGTTGGTCGGGCGACAACTACTCGGACATCTCCGAGACGATGAGGGCCGATCGCGCCGGCGTCAGGAGAGGAGCGCGGCCACCACGTCGTCCGGGACGGCGCCCTCGCCGAAGGGCCGCTTGCCGAGCAGCGAGCCGGCCTCCTCGCGGGACAGTCCGCCGCTGGTCGACAGGACCTCGACGGCGTGGTTCTCCGGCAGCAGGTCCAGCCAGCGGACCACCGCTGCGCGCAGAGCCGCCTCGTCGACCTCCCCGTTGACGCGCAGCCGAGCCAGGCCGCCGTCCGGGTAGACGTCCAGCCGCACGTGGGTCACCGCCGCATCCGGCCGGACCCGGAAGAAGTGTCGTGTGTCCGGCTGGAGCCGCGTCTTGGGAACCAGCTCCGTCCACGTCGACGGGTCGTCGACGTCACCGGTCGCCTCGTTCACGCCGGACAACCGCGCCCACCCAGCGGCGTTGCCGACGAAGTACGAGGTGTCGATCTCCACGCGACGGACCAGACCCGGAGCCGCAAGCTTGACCGTCACGTGGTCGTTGCCGTCGTCGCGGCGGCGCGCGTTCTCCCAGCCCTCGCCCATGATCCGGGCTCGGCCCGGCTGCAGGATCTGGGTGGGCGACGAGTAGAACATGTTCGAGCAGTCGGTGACCGAGCCGCCGTTCTCGAGGGCGGCCAGATCGACCGTCCCCGTGAGGAACCGCGGATCGGGGACCGGTTCACCGTGAACTCGGAACCGGGCCACGCCGCCGTCGGGGTAGATCGTCAGTCGCAGGTGCGTGTAGCGCCGCCCGTCCTCGACGGAGAAGTAGTTGTCCGTGTCCCCAGACACCGGCGACTTCTCGACCAACGTCACCCAGTCCGCCGCCTCGAGCTCGTCCACCGAGGGGTGCCACTCGAACGACGCCGCCTCGACCGACGCATACGGCGGGTAGTTGCCCTTGAACCACGACGTGTCGACGTTCACGCCGCGCACGACCCCGGGAACGCCGAGGCGGACGATCGCCCAGTCGTGGCCCGGCTCGCGGCGCCGCCGGGTCTCCCACCCGTCGTAGACCTTGCCCTTGTGCCCGAAGTCCTCCGTCGAGAAGACCGCGCGCCCGGGGGTGATGAGGTTCTCCCGTTGCGCGAAGAGCTCGTCGTTGGCGTAGACCACGCTTCCCGCGAGCGCCCGGGACGCCAGGTCGGGCAGCGTCGTGAACGACGGGGCGTCGGGGTTGGGGCTCTCGTGCATGGGTTCCTACTCTCCTCTGGTCAGCTGCCGGCCCTGCGGTGGGTCGGTGATGTCGATTCGGGCGCCGCGCAGCCACGTGCTCCGGACGACACCGGAGAGCTGCCGACCCGCATACGGGGTGATGGGGTTCTTGTGCTGCAGCCGCGTGGCGTCGATCGTCTGTCGTTCGTCCGGCGCGAAGACGGCGAAGTCGGCGTCGGCGCCCACCGCGATGCGGCCCTTGTGGGTGAGCCCGGTCTGGTCGGCCGGTCCGCGGGACATCCACCCGACGACGTCGCCGAGCGTGAAGCCCCTCTCTCGCGCCTCCGTCCACACCGCAGGCAGCCCGAGCTGCAGCGACGAGATGCCGCCCCAGGCGGTGCCGAAGTCTCCGGTCTCGAAGTGCTTGAGGTCGGCCGTCGACGGCGAGTGGTCCGACACGATGATGTCAATCGTGCCGTCCCGCAACCCCTCCCAGAGCATGTCGCGGTTCGAGGCCTCCCGGATCGGCGGGCAGCACTTGTACTGCGTCGCGCCGTCGGCGATCTCCTCCGCCGTGAACGTCAGGTAGTGCGGACAGGTCTCCGCCGAGATCCGCACGTCCTCGGCCTGCGCCTGCCGGATCAGGGGGACCGCGTCGGCGCTCGAGACGTGGAGGATGTGCACGCGGCAACCGGTCGATCGGGACTGGTCGATGACGTGCTGGATGGCGAGGTTCTCCGCCTGGCGCGGTCGAGAGGCTAGGAACTCGGTGTATACGCGTCCACCCGCGTTCGCCGCGTGCGCGATCTCGTCGGGGTCCTCGGCGTGCACGATGAGCAGCCCGCCGAAGCCGGCGATCTCGCGCATCGCCGCCTCGACCTCCTCGGCCGCCAACGCCGGGAACTCGTCGACGCCGGAGTGCAGCAGGAAGCACTTGAACCCGAAGACGCCCGCCTCGTGCAGCGGCCGCAGCTGCGCGACGTTGCCCGGGACGGCCCCGCCCCAAAAGCCGACGTCGACCCACGTCTCACCGACCGCCGCCTTGCGCTTGACGTCCAGCGCCGCGACATCGACCGTCGGCGGGATGCTGTTGAGCGGCATGTCGACGATGGTCGTGACGCCGCCGGATGCCGCGGCCTTGGTCGCGGTCTCGAACCCTTCCCACTCGGTCCGGCCCGGGTCGTTGACATGGACATGCGAGTCGACGACGCCGGGCAGCAGCACCTCGTCGGTTCCGAGCTCCACGACGTCGGCGGCGCGCTCACCCAGGCCCGACCCGGGTGCCTCGACCGCGGCGACCCGGCCGTCCTTGACGGCGACGTCCGCGCCACGCTCGCCGTCGGGCAGGACGGCGCGGCCCGCACGAAGCAGCAGGTCGAACTCGCTCATGACCTCGCTCCCGTCTCCGTCGGCTCGGACACCAGCCGCTCGCGAGCGAGGCGCTCACCGGTCTGCTCCAGCAACGACGCGGCCTCGTCGAAGCAGCGCTGCGGGTCGGACTCGATGTCACTCAGCGCGTATACGGCGTGGATTCCTGCGTTGCGCAAGCGTGTCGCATCGAGCGTGGTTCGTCCACAGACCGCGACGACGGGTATGCCTCGGGCGGCTGCCGCGCCGGCCACGCCCGCGGGGGCCTTGCCGTGCAGGGTTTGCTCGTCGAGGGACCCCTCACCGGTGACGACGAGATCGCGTGAGGTGAGTCGCTCCAGCGCCACGTCGAAGCCGACGAGCTCGAGGAGCAGGTCGATGCCGGACCGGATGCTGGCACCCAGCACCGCGACGGCGCCGAACCCCACCCCGCCGGCGGCGCCGGCGCCCGCGTGGTGCCGGTCGTCGCGACCGGTCACCTCCTCGACGACGTCCGCCCAGTGGGCGAGGGCAGCGTCGAGCTGGGACACCTGCTCCAGTGACGCACCCTTCTGAGGCCCGTAGACGGCGGCGGCTCCGCGCTCGCCGAGGAGCAGGTTGTCGACGTCGGAGGCGACGGTGACGGTGATGCCCTCCATCCGGCTGCGGAGGGCGCCCAAGTTCAACCGGGACAAGTCGGCCAGCGCCGCGCCACCATCGGGCAGGTCGTCGCCGTCAGCGTCGAGCAGCCGCGCGCCGAGGGCGGCGACCATGCCGGCGCCGCCGTCGGTGCTGGCGCTGCCGCCGATGCCCATCACGATCTGGGTGCAGCCCGCGTCGAGCGCTGCCGCGATGACCTCGCCGAGCCCGCGGCTGGTCGCGGTCATCGGTTCCCGCTGGCCTTCGGGCAGTCGC
>DATLQE010000336.1:0-14715 GCA_035535335.1 Lapillicoccus sp.
CCGCAGCCGCCCACCGCACTCCGGGCACTCGGTCAGGGCGGCGTCGGTGAACTTCTGGACCGCGTCGAACGCGTGACCGCACGCGGTGCAGGCATACGCATACGTCGGCACGGGTGATCTCCTCGAGGTCAGGTGGCCCACCGTCGGGGCCGGGCAGGATTCTACGAGAGCAACGCTCGGCAACCCGAATCGCTTCCCGCGATCGGCCAAGTCGGGGTCCCCGCGAAGTATCGGAGCGAAGCGGAAAACTTGGCGGGGTGGCTAGGCCCACCCGGCCAGCCGGCCCCCCTCGTCGACCGCCCGGAGCCGCTCCTCGGCCTTGCGGCGCACCTCGGCGGTGCTCACGACGAGCATCTGGTCACCGTGCCGGAGCACCGTCTGGCCCTGCGGAACGAACCCCTTCCCGTCGCGCACCACCAGTGTCACGTTGGCGCCGGCCGGCAGCCGCAGCTCGAAGATCTCCACGCCGTGCAGGCGGGACCTCTCCCCGATGGTCACCTGGATGACCTCGGCCCCCATGGTCTCCAGCGGCGTCGTCTCGACGTCCAGATCCACCTGCTGGACCGACTCGGCCAACCCGAGCCTGCGGGCCACCCACGGCAGCGTCGGACCCTGGACCAGCGTGAAGATGATGACGAGCACGAAGACGAGGTTGAAGATCTGATCTGCACCGGTCGTCCCCACTGTTGCCGGGACCGTCGCGAGGACGACCGGGACGGCCCCACGCAGGCCGGCCCACGACAGAAAGGCTTGGTCGCGCCACCCGATCCGGAACGGGGTCAGCGACGCGAGCACCGACACGGGGCGCGCCACGAGGACCAGCACCAGGCCGACGACGACGGCCGGGGCGACCTGGCCGCCGAGCTCTGAGGGGGACGCCAGCAGCCCGAGCAGGACGAACAACCCGATCTGCGCGATCGAGCCGAGCGCCGACGCGAAGCTGTGGACCGCGGCCCGGTGCGGCAGGCCTAGGTTCCCGAGCGCCAAGGCGGAGACGTACGCGGCGATGAACCCGGAGGTGTGCACGGTCGCCGCGACCGCATACGCGAGGACGGCGAGGCTCACCACGCCGATGGAGAACAGCGCGGACGAGGCTCCGGCGACCCGCCGAAGCAGGCGACCGCCGAGCCAGCCCACCGCCAGCCCGATGGCCGTGCCGCCGACGAGCTCGATGACGGCCATCATCAGCAGGGACCACCACGGATCGTGCGGCGCGTTCGGCACCGACTCCATCGCCAGGGCCACGACGAGGATGACAGCCGGCGCGTCGTTGAATCCCGACTCCGCCTCCAGCATGCCGCTGAGCCGGCGCGGCAGCGGCACGGTCCGCAGCACGGAGAAGACCGCTGCGGCATCGGTGGAGCTGAGGATGGCACCGATGAGCAGCGCCACGGTCCAGTCCAGCCGGAGGATGTAGTGCGCCGCCACGGCCACGACGACCACGGAGACGAACACTCCGACCGTGGCGAGGACCGCAGCCGGCGCCACCGACCGGCGGATGCTCGTCCACCGCGTAGTCAGTCCGCCCTCGGCGAGGATGAGCACCAGCGCGGCATACCCCAGGACCTGGGTGAGCTCCTCGGAGTCGAACCGGATTCCCAGTCCCGACTCTCCCAGGAGCAGCCCGAGGGCCAGGAAGATCAGCAACGCCGGGAGGCCGGAGCGGACCGAGATCCGGACCGCGGCGACGGCGACGAGGAGAACGGCCGAGCCGATCAGCAGCGACCAGGTGAGGTCGTCGATGAGGAACTCGGTCGGGAGTGGGGCCAGCCGGGTCACCTCGCCTTCCCTCCTCAAGGGTCTCCCTGCCCGGTCCCCGCGACGCCTCCGTCGACCGTCTCGATCCCATCCCGGTGACCGGAGCTGGGTCCGGCCTGCCTCGTGGCGGTCCGTGGGTGTCCTAGTCTCGCAGGGTGGCGCGTGCGAAGGTGGCCCGACGGGTCGGGCTGGGCGTGCTCATCCTCCTCGTACTCCTCGTCGTGGCGCTCGCCGTCGTCCTGACCGGCGTCGTCCGCCAGTCCTGGCCCCAGACGAGCGGGGAGCTGCGGCTCAACGGGCTCGGCGGCCGGGTCGAGGTCATCCGGGACGCCCGCGGCGTCTCCCACATCTACGCCGACTCCACCGACGACCTGTTCCGCGCGCAGGGCTTCGTCGCCGCCCAGGACCGCTTCTTCGAGATGGACTTCCGGCGGCACGTGACCGCCGGGCGGCTCTCCGAGATGGTGGGCGCGGCCGGGCTGTCGACGGACAAGGTGGTCCGGACGATGGGCTGGCGGGCGGTCGCGGAGAAGGAGCTCGGCCTGATCTCGCCCGCCACCCGGCAGTACCTCGACGCCTACGCCGACGGGGTGAACGACTACATCTCCCGCGCGGACAGCCCGAGCGACATGGGGTTGGAGTACGTGGTCCTCGGCCAACAGTTCCCTGGCTACACCGTCGAGCGGTGGTCGGCGGTCGACTCGCTCGCCTGGCTCAAGGCCATGGGCTGGGACCTCATCAGCAACTATGGCGACGAGCTGACCCGCGCCCGCCTCGGCACCACCCTCGCCCCGGACCGGCTCGCGGTGCTCTTCCCCGACTACTCCGTCGCGGGACACCCGCCGATCCTCGGCTCCGACCAGTGGGCCCCCGGATCGGTGCCGGCGGCCAGTGCGATCCGGCCTGCCCTGACCGACCACGCGGCGTCGGCGCCGTCGCCATCACCGGTTCCCCTGACCTCGATGACGGCGGCCGTCTTCGAGAGCGCCCAGTCGGCGCTCGCCGCGGTCCCGGCCCTGCTCGGGCGCGGTGACGGGATCGGGTCCAACTCCTGGGTCGTCGCCGGCTCCAAGACGACCACCGGGAAGCCGTTGCTCGCCAACGACCCACACCTCGACACCTCGATCCCCGGCATCTGGTACCAGAGCGGGCTGCACTGCCGCACCGTGTCGGCTGCCTGCCCGTTCGACGTGGCGGGGTTCACCTTCGCGGGTATGCCCGGCGTCATCATCGGCCACAACCAGTCCATCGCGTGGGGGCTGACCAGCCTCGCCGCCGACGTCTCGGACTTCTACCTCGAGAAGGTCACCGACCAGACATACCTCCGGGACGGGCAGCAGCTGCCGCTCGAGACGTCTACCGAGACGATCAAGGTCGCCGGCGGCAACGACGTGCAGCTGGCGATCCGCCGCACGGTGCACGGACCGATCGTGTCGGACGTCATCGACTCGGTCGGCCGGGTCGGGCGGAACGCCCTCGTCCGCCTGGTCCCGCAGCAGGACACGTATGCGGTCTCGCTCGCCTGGACCGGGCTGGTCCCCAACACCACCGCGGACGCCATCTTCGGAATGAACGCCGCCTCGAACTTCACCGAGTTCCGGGCTGCCGCCGCCAAGTTCGCGGCCCCCTCACAGAACCTCGTGTATGCGGACACCGCCGGTCACATCGGGTACCAGGCTCCCGGGCTGGTCCCGCTCCGGCCGACCTCGGTGCCGAACACACCGCCCGGCTACTGGCCGGCGCCGGGCTGGGACAGCCAGTACGACTGGAAGGGGTACGTGGCCTTCGAGCAGATGCCCTGGACGTACGACCCACCGGAGGGATTCGTCGTCACGGCGAACAACCAGGTGACCTCGGCGACGGGGCCGCAGGTGCCCTTCCTCACCTCCGACTGGGACTTCGGCTGGCGCAGCGCCCGAATCGAGACGCTGCTCAAGCAGACCGACGGCCAGAGCGCCAAGATCTCCCCGCAGCGGATGAGCGAGATCCAGAACGACACGTACAACGGGTTCGCTCCGACGCTGGTGCAGGCGCTGCTCCAGATCGACCTGTCCGGCGACGAGTTCACCCAGCAGGCCCAGACGCTGCTCGGCGACTGGGACTTCATGCAGCCGGCCGACAAGGGCCGCTCGTCGGTCCGGGCCGCCTACTACAACGCGGTGTGGATGCGGATCATCGAGTACACCTTCAACGACGAGCTGCCGCAGGACCTCCAGGCCAACGGCGGCGCGCGCTACATGGCCGCCATGCTGACCCTGTTGAAGGACCCGACCAACGGCTGGTGGGACGACCGCCGCACGCCCGGACTGGTCGAGACGCGCGACGAGATCCTTCGCCGGGCGCTCGTGCAGGCCCGCCTCGACCTGGCCAAGCACCTCGGCAAGGACCCGGTCACCTGGTCGTGGGGGGAGCTCCACACGCTCACCGAGGAGCATCAGGTGCTCGGCGGCCCGACGGTGCCCGACGTCGTGCGCAAGGTCTTCAACCGCGGGCCGGTGGAGCTCGGCGGGGGGTCGTCCATCGTCAACGCCAACGGCTGGGACGCCTCGAAGGGCAACTTCGAGGTCTACTGGGCGCCGTCGATGCGGATGGTCGTCGACCTCGGCAACCTCGACGAGTCGACGTGGGTGACCCAGACCGGCACCAGCGGCCATCCCTACTCGTCGCACTACGTCGACCAGCTCGATGCCTGGGCGGCCGGGGAGACGTTCCCGTGGCCGTTCAGTCGCGGCGCCGTCGAGCAGGCCCGTCAAGAGGAGCTGGTGCTGACGCCGCAGGACGCGTCGTCAGGCTGACGCCAGCCGGACGGCTCCACCCGACGGCGTGACGGCGACCTGGACGCGCACGTCGTGCTCGTCGGTCGGGATCTCGCCGGCGGAGAGCAGCTCGCCGTCGTTGAGCAGGACGACGAGCAGCGCATCGGTTCGTCGTCGGTCCAGGGCGCGGTCGTAGGAGCCGCCGCCCTGGCCGAGCCGGTTTCCCTCCGAGTCTGCGGCGAGCGCCGGGACAAGGACGACCTCGGACTCGTGGATCGCGTTCAGGCCCAACGGTGTGCTGGTCCCGGCGACCCGCCAGTCCAGGTCACGGTCGGGGAGCGTGATGGGAACGACGACCTCGTGCCCGGCTGACGCGAGCCGGTCGACGAGAACGTTCGTCGGCGGCTCGGTGGGCAGCGACTCGAAGGCGGCCACGCGGCATACCCGACCTCCGGTTCGCTCCTCGACGAGAGCCATGACGTGGTCGGCCAGAGCCACGGCCTCCGCCTCGACGTCGCGCTCCGGAAGCCGGTCGCGGCGGGTCTGACGGAGACGCCGGCGCAGGGCCGGCTTGCCCGTGGACGTCGGCTCGACGGTCACAGCGGTCATCGTAGGGTGGGCCGCATGAGCGCTGCGGGGCTGGCGGAGGCACGTCGGCGGATGGCCCAGCACGGCGAGAAAGAGGAGGCGGTGCTCGCCTTCGAACGCAGCTACGCCGAGCTCGAGCAGGTGCTCCAAACCGGTTCGGGGGGAACGATTCCCGAGTCGACGATCGACCCACTCACGGACGTCCCGTCCCTGGAGGAGTACGCCCCTTCGGACGAGGCGATGTCCGCCGCACTGCGCCAGGTCGCTATGGTCAAGCTCAACGGTGGGCTGGGCACATCGATGGGGATCACCGGCCCGAAGTCGGCGCTCGTCGTCAAGGACGGGCTGTCCTTCCTCGACGTCATCGCCCGGCAGACGCTCGCGCTGCGCACGCAGTACGGCGTCGACCTGCCGCTGATCCTCATGAACTCCTTCCGCACCCGTGACGAGTCGTTGGCGATCCTCGGGCGTTACCCCGACCTGGAGCTCGAGGGCCTGCCGCTCGACTTCCTCCAGAGTGCGGAGCCGAAGCTGCGGGCGGACGACCTGTCCCCGGTCGACTGGCCCGCCGACGCCGAGCTGGAGTGGTGCCCGCCGGGTCACGGTGACGTCTACCTCTCGCTGTCGACCACTGGACTCCTGCAAGCCTTGCTGGACAAGGGCTTTCGCTACGTCTTCCTTTCCAACGCCGACAACCTGGGCGCGACCTGCGACCCGCGGATCGCGGCGTGGCTGGTCGAGAACGACGTGCCCTACGTCGCGGAGGTGTGCGACCGTACGGTCAACGACCGCAAGGGCGGACATCTCGCCGTGCGCAAGAGCGACAGCCAACTGGTGCTCCGCGACAGCGCGATGGTCGAGAAGCAGGACGAGAACGCCTTCCAGGACATCACGCGGCACACGACCTTCCATGCCAACAACCTCTGGGTCGACCTGCGCGTCCTCGACCGGCTGCTGCGCGACAGTGAAGCCCGGGGCGAGGCGGGCATCGGCTTGCCGATCCTCGTCAACCGCAAGACCGTCGACCCGTCGGACGCGTCGTCGACCGAGGTCATCCAGATCGAGACGGCGATGGGCGGCGCGGTCGGCCGGATCGAGGGAGCCCGCGCGATCCACGTGCCACGCACTCGGTTCCGCCCGGTCAAGACGACCAACGAGCTGCTCCTCGTGCGGTCGGACATCTTCGTGCTCGACGACCAGTCCGCCATCGTGTCGGTCATCACCCATCCCGATCCCTACATCGACCTCGGCAAGCCCTACAAGCTGGTGCCTGGCTTCGAGGAGCGCTTCCCGAAGGGTGCGCCATCGCTGCGTGAGGCGACGTCGTTGCGGGTCGAGGGCGACGTGACGTTCGGCGCCGACGTGGTGTGCCTCGGCGACGTGACCGTCCAGGCGTCGGGCCGCGCCACCATCGAGGACGGTCGCCGCCTGACCGGGGTGATCTCCCTCCACGGGGCCGGCTGAGGTGCGGACGCTCGAGGAGCACCGCGACGCGATCCTTGCCGCGATCAGTCCGCCCGGGCCGGTGCGCCTCCGGCTCGCCGAGTGTCTCGGGCTCGTGCTCTGCGAGGACGTGACCTCGGTCGTCGACCTGCCGGGGTTCGACAACTCGGCGATGGACGGGTATGCGGTGCGTGCCGTCGACGTGGCGGGCGTCGAGGCCGCCGTGCCCGGCTCCGCGGTCCGACTGCCGGTGGTGGGCGAGGTCGCCGCGGGAGCGGTCGCGGCGCGCGCGGTGCGGCCCGGCGAGGCGGTAAGGATCATGACCGGGGCGATGCTGCCGGACGGTGCCGACGCGGTCGTCAAGGTCGAGGACACCGACGGCGGCACCGAAACCGTCGAGATCCGCTCCGGGGTGCCAGCCGGCACGTCGATACGCCCCGCCGGCGAGGACGTGAAGCAGGGACAGGTCGTCCTGTCGGCGGGCATGGAGATCGACGCTCGCCGCGTGGCTCTGCTCGCCGCCACCGGTCATGCCGACGCCCTGGTGCGGCCCCGGCCACGAGTGGCCATCGTGTCGACCGGCGCGGAGCTGGTCCCGCCCGGAGAACCGTTGCCGCCCGGGCAGATCCACGAGTCGAACTCCTACATGCTGGAGGCCGCCGTGGTCGCGAGCGGCGCGGTCGCCATCCGGCAGCCGACCGTCGACGACGACCCGGCCGCCGTCCTCGAGGCGGTCGCGGACCTCGCTGCGGACGTCGACGCGATCGTCACCAGCGGCGGCGTGAGCATGGGTGCCTACGACGTCGTCAAGGAGTCGTTGCGCGACAACGGCGTCGAGTTCGTCCAGGTCGCCATGCAGCCGGGCAAGCCGCAGGGGTTCGGTCTGGTCGGCGACCGGAAGGTGCCGCTCTTCGCCCTGCCCGGGAACCCGGTCTCGTCCTACGTCTCCTACGAGGTCTTCGTCCGGCCCGCCCTGCGCCGGCTCATGGGGCGCCAGCCCGAGCTGCGGCCCACGGTGACGGCCCGCCTGGAGCACGCCCTGTCGTCGCCGCCCGGCCGGGCGCAGGTCGCGCGAGCGGTGGCGACGCATACCGGGTCGGGTTGGCGCGCGGACCCCGTCTGGGGGCAGGCGTCGCACTTCGTGGCCGACCTGGCGCGGGCCAACGCGTTCGTGTTCGTCCCAGCCGACGTGACACGGGTCGAGGCCGGCGAACAGGTCGACCTGTGGCTGCTCGCCGAACCTGGGGCAGGATGACGCCATGGGCGACGGCCGGCTCGAAGGAGGACGGCTGACGCACGTCCGCGCCGACGGCTCCGCGCACATGGTGGACGTGAGCGGCAAGGCGGTCACGGCGCGGCAGGCCTCGGCGGCGGGGCGGGTCCTGCTGTCCCCCGAGGCGGTCGCGGCGCTGCGGTCCGGCGAGGTCCCCAAGGGCGATGCCCTTGCGGTGGCCCGGATTGCGGGCATCCAGGCGGTCAAGCGGACACCGGAGCTGGTGCCGCTGGCGCACCCCGTGGCGGTGCACGCCGTCGCGGTTGACCTGACGGTCGCCGACGACGGCGTCGACATCGTGGCGACGGTCCGCACGGCGGACCGGACCGGGATCGAGATGGAGGCGCTGACGGCGGTATGCGTCGGAGCGCTCGCTCTCGTCGACATGGTCAAGGCGGTCGACAAGCACGCCCGCATCACCGACGTCCGAGTGACCGCGAAGTCGGGTGGGCGGTCAGGCGACTGGAGCGAGACGTGACCGGCGGGCGCCGAGCGGTCGTCATCTGCGCGTCGACTCGCGCGGCGAACGGGGTCTACCCGGACCGGACTGGGCCGCTCATCGTCGACGCCCTTCGAGAATGGGGTTACGACGTCGACGACGCGACCGTGGTAGCGGACGGCGAGCCAGTGGCCGAGGCGCTCGGAGCCGTGTTGGCCGGCGCCCCCGCGCTGGTTCTGACGACCGGCGGTACCGGGATCTCGCCGACCGACTCGACGCCCGAGATGACCCGGCGCCACCTCGACCGGGAGGTACCCGGAGTCGCTGAGGCGATCCGGGCGGCTGGGGTCGCGCAGGGGGTGCCGACCGCGATGCTGTCGCGGGGTGTGGCCGGAGTTGCGGGGCGGTCGCTCGTCGTGAACCTTCCGGGCTCCACCGGCGGAGTTCAGGACGCGCTCGCGGTCCTGGCCGCCGTGGTGAGTCACGCGGTGGACCAGATCGAGGGCGGGGACCACCGGTGATGGAGCGCCCGGTCCAGGACTGGCCCGTGAGCCTGGTGTCTCACGACGGCCGGTCCCCGTCCCTCGTCCTACGCGCGCTGCAGCAGCGGGACCGCCCCGAGTGGGACCGGGTGCGCAACGCCAACCTCCACTACGTGGGCCAGTGGGAGCCGACGGCTCCGGACGGGGTGGGCCGGCGGCTCACGTTCCGTCAGTACGTGAAGAGCCTCGACCGGGAGGCTCGTGCTGGGCGCATCGTCCCGTTCCTCATCGAGGCGGACGGCGGGATCGCGGGCCAGATGCACCTGTTCGGGATCGTGCACGGATCGCTGCTGTCGGGGGCGGCCGGCTACTGGGTGGCCGAGGATCATGCGGGACGCGGAATCGCGACGCGGGCGCTGGCGATGGTGTGCGACTACGCGTTCGGGCCGCTCGGGCTGCACCGCGTGGAGGTGAACGTGCGGCCGGAGAACGCGCCCTCGCTGCGAGTCGTGGAGCACCTGCGGTTCCGTGACGAGGGAGTGCGGGAGCGGTACCTCCACATCAACGGCGGCTGGCGCGACCACCGGACCTTCGCGCTGACGACCGACGACCTCGACGGCGGACGCGTCCTGGAGCGGTGGACGCGGGCGCGTACCCAACCCTGAGGGCTCGTCACACCAGTCCCATGGGACACATCAGCGACACACCGTTCTCGGTACACACCCGGCGCGGCGTCACCGCCTACCGTCGGATTCGTGCAACCCAGCAGCCTGATCTTCCTCGTCATCGTGGCGATCTGGGTTGCCTATCTGATCCAGCACTGGGTCCGGCGCCGGGAGCACCTGGCGACCGCGCGATCGGTGGACAAGTTCAGCGAGGCGATGCGCGTGCTCGAACGCCGGAATCCTCTGTCGACGACGGCGCCGGTCGCGGGCGCCGCCGCCCTTCGAGCCGGCAGTGGAACCGGCAGCAGTGCCGGCGGCCACAGCCGACCGGACGCCGTCGGCAAGCGCGCCACGGTGAGCTCGCCGCTGCGGGCCCGGGGCAGTGACGGCCCGCTCCCGCCGGCGCACCCGGTCCCGCTGATCGAGCTCATCCCGCACCGGACCGTCGCTCAGGTGGCCATGCGCCGAGTGCGCGGGATCTTCTTCATCGCCGCGCTGGTCGCGGTCCCGGCCACCGTCGTCCTCTCGGTCGCCCACGTCCTCAAGTGGCTGAGCGTCGGGATCGCGCTGAGCGCGTTGTTCGCCGCGCTGGTCTGGCTGCGGATGTCCGCCGTTCGCGAACACCAGGCCCGCGCGGCCCACCGTGCCGAGAAGCGCCGCCTCGAGCGGGCCCGGGTTCGGGTCGCGGCGACGGCCCGTCCCCGCCGGGACGCCACACCGGCCGGCACCGCCTCGCCGGCCGACAGGCATACCGACGGCGACGCCGTACCGGGCGGTTGGAAGCCCGTGCCGGTCCCGCCGCCGACCTACACACTCAAGGAGCCGGCATACCGGCCCGAGTCGCCCCACCACAGCGACCGGCCGGTGCCGGTCGAGGTCGAGGACGACGACATCGACTTGATCCCGGTGGGTTCCGCGCAACGCGTCGTCGGCAGCTGAGCGCCGGATTCGCGCGGTTCACAGCTGGTCGAGCGGCACCGATTCGTCGGCGATCCGGTCGGCGGGGACCTTGCGACCGACCACCTGGCGCAGCGTCTCGACGACTTCCCAGACGTTGACCTGCATCGCCGCCGTGACGACGTCATCCTTCGTCCAGAAGGCAAGGAACGCGCCACTGTCGAGGTCGCCGCGGACGACGACGTCGTCGTCGGGTTGCCCGAGACCGACATACTCCATCCCGAGGTCGTACTGGTCGGTGTAGAAGTACGGCTGCCAGTCGTAGACCGCGTCTCGGCCGAGGACGCTGTCGGCAGCCAGGCGGCCCTGCCGGATCGCGTTGTCCCAGTGCTCGACGCGCACCCGCCGGCCGAGGGTGGTGTGAAAGGCGTTGGCCACGTCCCCGGCGGCGAGGATCGCCGGGTTGCCGGTCCTCAGGCGCTCGTCCACGGCGATTCCGTTGTCCTCCACAAGGCCGGCATCTACGGCCAGGCCGGTGTTGGGCGTCACGCCGACGCCGACCACGACGACGTCGGCGGGCAGGAGCTCGTCCGGGGTGAGCACGCCGGTGACCTGGTGGTGCTCCCCGACGATCGCCGACACCGTGGACCCGAGGCGAAGGTCGACGCCGTGGCGTCGATGAAGGTCGCCGAAGTACCGGCCCAGCCGATCGCCGAGGACCCGGTGCAAGGGGACGAGGGAGGACTCGAGCACCGTCACGTCCGCCCCGGCGAGCCGTGCCGCCGCGGCCACCTCCAGGCCGATCCACCCGGCGCCGATGACCACGACGCGGCAGCCCTCGGTCATCTCCTCGCGCAGGGCATCGGCGTCGCCGATCCGGCGCAGTGTGTGGATGCCGTCGTGGTCGATCCCGGGCAATGTCAGGCGGCGCGGGGTCGCGCCCGTGGCGAGGATCAGGTGCCGGTAGGACAGCGTCTCGCCGGACGCCAGGCGCACCGAGGACCGGGCGGGGTCGACCGACACCACCGCTTCCCCGAACCGCGTCGCGACCTCGTGGGACGCATACCAGTCGTCGGGGTGGACGAAGAGGCTGTCCCTTGCGGACGTGCCCTGCAGGTACTCCTTCGAGAGCCCGGGTCGCTCGTACGGCCGGGCCTCTTCGTCCCCCACGATCGTGATGGCGTCGCCGTAGCCGCCTTCTCGGAGACGCTCGGCCGCCGTGGCGGAGGCGAGACCGCCACCGACCAGGACGCACCCGATGTCTGGCCCATTCATGGAGTAGCTCCTCTCGCTCGTGGGCCTAGCGGCCCAGGACGGCGAAGAACTCGGCCCGGGTGGCGTCGTTCTCGCGAAGGGTTCCGGTGAGCGCGGACGTGCGGGTCAGGGCTCCGCCGGCCCGGACGCCCCGCAGCGTCATGCACGTGTGCTCGGCCTCGACGACGACGCCGACCCCCTTCGGCCGCAGCTCGCGGTCCAGCCAGTCGGCGACCTGCTGGGTCAGCCGCTCCTGCACCTGCGGCCGCCGCGCGAACATCTCCACGACGCGGGCGATCTTGGACAGGCCGAGGATCCGGTCGCCGGGCAGGTAGGCGACGTGTGCGACGCCGAGGAAGGGCAGCAGGTGGTGCTCGCACACCGACTGCACGGGGATCCCCTTGACGAGGACCAGCTCGTCGTACCCCTCGTCGTTGGGGAAGGTGGTCATCTGGAACTCGCGGGGGCTCAGCAGCTCGAGGTATGCCTCGGCCATCCTTCGAGGGCTCCGCGCCATGCCCGGTCCGTCGCAGCGAACGCCGAGCGCCTCGAGGAAGGTTCTCGCGGCGGCCGTGGCGCGGGGCAGGTCGGGTTCGGCGGCGGGTTCGAGCTCGGACGGAGGGACGGCGATCGCGATGGACATGGACCACGCTCTTTCGGGACGTCGACGACGTACTATCGGATAATGAACTGGACGTTAGACTGTTGAGCGGTCTATCGTCAAGATGTTTGTCCGATAGGAGTTGTGGCTCATGGATGCGAACGTCGCCGGGATCGGGGTTCTGGCGGATCCGGTCCGCTACCAGCTCTACCGGTTCGTCTGCGGCCAGGCCGAACCCGTGAGTCGGGACCAGGCCGCCGAGGCGCTCGGGATCGCCCGGCACCAGGCCAAGTTCCACCTCGACCGGCTCGCCGCGGAAGGGCTCCTGGCGACGGACTACGTGCGGGTCTCCGGACGGACCGGGCCCGGCGCCGGCCGGCCGGCGAAGCGCTACCGGCGGGGAACCGGTGAGATCGCGGTGACCATCCCGCCTCGCGATTACGAGCTGGCCGGCGGGATCATGGCCGACGCGATCGCGGAGTCCGCGCGGACCGGCCGGCCGATCCGCGAGGCGGTCGACGCGGCGGCGGCGGCGCACGGACGGCGCATCGCCGCGGGGGCGGGCCCGTCGGTCCGGGCGGGCGAGGCGCTCGCATACGCCGAGGACGTGCTCTCCCGGCACGGCTACGAGCCGCATCGGACTGGAGACACCCTGCTGCTGAGGAACTGCCCCTTCCACGGGCTCGCCCAGCGCGAGACTGAGGTCGTCTGCGGGATGAACCATGCCCTCCTCACGGCGGCCGCGGACGCACTGGCGCCGGAGGTTCTGGAGGCCCGGCTGGAGCCCGGAGAGGGCCGATGCTGCGTGACGCTTTCGGTCCGCCGCAACCGATGACGTTGTCGGTCCTCGGGGGTCTACTGTCGTGACCCACCCCGAGTGGGCGAACGGCAAGCAAAGGAGCCCCACGTATGTCCATGCGACTCAACCCGTACCTGCAGTTCAGCGACAACGCCGCCGAGGCCCTCGACTTCTATCAGGGCGTCCTCGGTGGTGAGGTGGTCGTCAGTCGGTTCAAGGAGTACGGCACCGAGGGTGCCGACGGCGACCTCGTCATGCACGGCCAGCTCGAGACCGACGCTGGCTTCACGATCATGGCGGCCGACACGCCCTCGTTCATGAGCGGCCGGGCCAAGGAGTCCAACATCACCGTCAGCCTCAGCGGCGACGACAGCGATGCGCTGCGCCGATACTGGCAAGGCCTGTCGGACGGCGCCAACGTCAGCACGCCGCTCGAGAAGCAGATGTGGGGCGACGAGTTCGGTCAGCTCACCGACAAGTACGGCGTCGGCTGGCTGGTCAACATCAGCGGTTCACAGGCCTGACTCTTCCTCGGTGTGAGGAGGGGGGTCGCCTGGCCGTCAGGTGGGCGACCCTCCCGCCTCCGCCGCCGTCCGGTTCTGCGCCGTGGGGGCGTCGCTGACCCCTGGCGTGCCGGGCGGTAGGCCGGCATCGGGCTCATCGGTGATGCCTTCTCGACGGTTGTACTCGTCGAAGAGGTGGTTCGCGACGGCCTTGACGACGGCCAAGATCGGCACGGCGACGAGGGTGCCGACGATGCCGGCGACGATCGCTCCGCACGCGATGGCCGCGATGACCGCCACGGGATGGATGCGCACCGACCGCCCGAGGATGAACGGCTGCAGCACGTGCGACTCCAGCTGCTGTACGGCGATGACGACCGCGAGCATGATCAGGGCGGTCACCGGCCCCTGGGCGACGAGCGCGATGAGCACCGCCACTGCCCCGCTCAACAGCGCCCCGACGATGGGGATGAAGGACAGCAGGAACACCAGGACGCCGATGGCGATGGCGAACGGCACCCGCAGGATGAGGGCGCCGGCGGTGATCCCGATGGCGTCGACGGCCGCGACGAGGATGGTGGCGCGCACGTAGTGGGTGAGCTGCTGCCAGGCCACGGCGCCTGACGAGTCGACGTACGGGCGGGCGCTGCGCGGGAAGAGGCGGACGAGGTACGCCCAGATCCGGGGACCGTCGAAGAGGAAGAAGAACAGCGAGAACAGGGCGATGAAGATGCCGGCGACGAAGTGGCCGGCGGTCACGCCGGCCGAGGACAGCCGGGAGCCCAGGTTGGCGTTGGCGAGCCACTGGCGAGCCTGGTCGACGTACTCGCCGAGCTGGTCGTCGCTGATGCCGAGGTTGGTCCGGATGTAGGTGCGGATCTGCTGGATCCCTTCGCTCACCTGGTTCGCCATGTCGCTCATCCCGCCACTGATCTGCGACCCCACCAGGGTCAGCAGTCCGAGGATCACGAGCAGGGTGCCCACGACGGTGATCGCCGCCGCTGCTGCTCTCGGGACGATCCGGCTGAGCCGCTGGTGCACCGCTGACAGCAGGGCGCAGAGCAGCAGCCCGATCGCCAGCGGGACGACGATCTGGGAGAAGTAGCTGACCACGAAGAACAGGGCGATCAGCCCTGCACCGAGGATGAGGAGCCGCCACGTCCACTCGCTCGCGGCGCGCACCAGGGGTGGCACGAACGAGTCAGGGCGGCGGCCGGGGGTAGGTGACGTCACGGGCTGCGTCATACCCGCGAGGGT
>DATLQE010000337.1:0-2888 GCA_035535335.1 Lapillicoccus sp.
AGCGCCGGGCGGACGTCGGCGAGGTAGACCGCGGCGGCGATGAAGCCGATGAGGCCGAAGAGGTTCAGCACGTTGAAGAGCGTGATGACGCCGAGGACGACGGCCACGAGCAGGAGGATCATCCAGAAGTTCTTGGTCCGCTTGCCGGCGGCCAGGTAGGCGTCGGGGCGATGGCGCAGCGCGTCGACGAGGGCGAAGACCTCGCACGCGAGAGCGAGCAGGCCGAGGATCAGCACGAGCGTGCTCTGAAAGTTCGTCAAGGCGGTCATGGGCGGGTCACCTCTGCTGAGTCACGGGCTTTCGAGGACCATTGTCACCGGCCCGTCGTTCACCAAGGAAACCGCCATGTCGGCCCCAAAGGTTCCCGTTTCGACATGGACGCCCTTGGCGCGGAGGGCGGAGACGACCGACTCGATGACCGGTTCGGCCACCGAGCCGGGCGCGGCGGCGTTCCACGTGGGCCGGCGGCCCTTGCGCGCGTCGCCGTAGAGGGTGAACTGGCTGACCACCAGCACCGGCGCCGCGGCGTCCAGCACCGACTGCTCGTCCCGCAGCAGTCGGAGGTCGGCGATCTTGCGGGCCAGCCACTCGACCTCGGCCGGCCCGTCCTCGTGGGTCACTCCGACCAGCGCGACCAGGCCCGGTCGGTCGAGCGCACCGACCACGTGCCCGTCGACCCGCACCGAGGCGGCCGTCACCCGCTGCAGGACCGCACGCATACGAGCCGTTCAGAACCCGACCGCGACGATGCCGCCCACCGGGTCACCATGGCCTAGAACGGGCGCGAAGCTCAGGTCGTCCAGTGCGCCCGCAGCGTCCACCCCGAGGCGCCGGAGCACCGCGGCGAGGACGACCGCCTTGGCCCGCGGGTAGCCGTCGGCGATCTTGACCGCCACGCCGCGCCCGTCGGCGAGCCCGACCGCATACACCGACTCCGCGCCGTCCTTGGCGATCAGTCCGGGCGCCTCGCGCACGAGCTGAGTGACATCTCGGCGGGTGCCGCCGAGGTACAGGGGCTCGGCCCGGATCGCCGTGGTGACGCGAGCCTCCGCGGTCCCGTCCGGCGCGGCGGCGATGCGTCCGAACGCCCGAGCCAGGCCGGCGATGGCGTACGCGTGGAGGGGGGCGCCGCACCCGTCGACGGTGACGGCGACGACCGGTTCGCCGGACATCTCGACGATGGTCTCGGTGATGACGCGCTGGAGCGGGTGCTCGGGGTGCCGGTAGGCGGCGGGGTCCCAGCCGTTCAGCACGCAGGTCGCCAGCATGGCGGCGTGCTTCCCCGAACAGTTCTGGGCGACGGCGGCCTTCGCCCGGCCGGCCCGGATCCAGGCATCCTGTTCGGCCTCGTCGATCGGGTAGTCGGGGGTGTTCTGGAGGTCCGCCTCGGTGAGTCCCGCCCGCTCGAGGACGCGGACGGCCGCCTCGCGGTGGAACGGTTCGCCCGAGTGGCTGGCGCAGGCCAGGGCCAGCTCCGCGTCCGGCAGGTCGAGGCCGAGGCGGACCATGGCCGCGGCCTGGATCGGCTTGTTGGCCGACCGGGCGAAGACGGCACCGGTGGGGTCGCCGAGCGCCCACTCGACAGTGCCGTCGGGGGCCGTGACGACGACGGTGCCGCGGTGCACGCTCTCGACGAATCCGCCCCGATCGACGTGGGCCACGATCGGGGCGTCGGCGAGCGCGGTGGACACCTCGGACGAGGACGTGACCGGCACGGCGGTCAGTGTGTCAGAGGGAGTAGGCGAACGGGCCGGTCCGCTGCGGAGTGCGGACCGGCCCGTCGATGGATCCAGTCGCGCCGGGCGTGGTCGGTTGCAGTCGACCCGGCGCGACCGGGGTCTGGTGCCCGCTAGGGCGGAATCAGGCTCAGGCGCCGACCTTGGTGGCGGCGGCCGCCGTGGCCTTGCGAGCGCGCGGGGCGCTCTTGCGGGCCGAGGTGGCAACGGCCTTGGTGCGGGCGGTGGTCGCCTTGGCGCCCTTGCGGGCGGTCGTACGGGTGCGCTTGGCCGCGGTCGCGGTCTTGGCGACGGCGTCCAGGGTCGCGTCCGCGATGACGTCCGAGGCGGCGTCGGCCTCCTTGACCTCACGGCTCACGACCTCGGTGACCACGCCGGCGACGCGGACCGCCTGGTGGCGGCCGGTGGTGATCGTCGCCTTGGCCGAAGCCTGGGTGTCGGAGACGGCCTTGCGAACCGTGGTCACCGCGCCCTTGCTGAAGACGACGGTCTGCTCCGCCTGGGCGACGAGGTCCTGGGTGGACTTCTGGGTGCGGATCCTCTTGACGAGCTTCTCGCCGCGGGCGGCGAACGCGCCGTACTGCTGCTGCGCCTGGCCGGCCAGCTCGAGACCACGCTCGAGGACGACGGCGGGCACGTCCTGGGCCTGCTTGAGGGCCTTCTCGGCGCCAGCGGTGACGTCCTTCTGGACGGCCTTGGGGTCAACGGATGAGATGGTCTTGCCCGCGGCGGCCGCCTGGGTACGGGCGGCGCGCAGCTTGCTGGCGGCCAGGTCGGTCACGCCGACGACGGCGTAGACCGGGGTGGCGTCGGAGACCGTCTTCTTGAGGTCGGTGGTGAATGCCATGTCATTTCTCCTTGCGGGTGGTGGCGGTCGTGGGGGCCGGTTCGGCGGTCGCGTCCGGCCGGACGAAGGACTCGTAGATGTCGACGAGCACGGCTCGCTGCCGGGTGGTCAGGGCCGGGTCCTTCGCGATGGCCTCGAGCACCGACGGGCCCTCGTGTGCGCCGACGGGCCTCTCGTCGAGGATCCCGGCGCGCACGTAGAGGGTCTCCGCGGAGACCTCGAGGCCGCGGGCGAGCTGCTGGAGGATCTCCGCGCTCGGCTTCTTCAGACCCCGCTCGATCTGGCTGAGGTAGGGGTTCGAGACG
>DATLQE010000338.1:0-5727 GCA_035535335.1 Lapillicoccus sp.
CTGGCCCTCGGCGTCCTGCCGTTCCTTGTCGGCGACGCGATCAAGGTCGCGGTCGCCGCCGGTCTGTTCCCCGCAACGTGGCGGCTCACCGGTCACCGCTGACCTAGGCGTGCTGACCGGTTCGTCCCTGTCCCGCCTACCCACGAAGGCGGTCGGATGCACCTCTCCCCGTCGGACACCGAGAAGCTGCTGCTCGCCGTAGCGGGCATGGTCGCGCGCGACCGACTCGATCGCGGCGTGCGCCTCAACTACCCCGAGGCCGTCGCGCTGCTCAGCACGTGGGTCATCGAGCGGGCCCGCGACGGCGCCGGTGTCGCCGAACTGATGGAGTCCGGCCGCACCGTCCTGAGTCGAGACCACGTCATGCCGGACGTCGCCGACATGCTCGTGGAGGTGCAGGTCGAGGCGACGTTCCCCGACGGCCGCAAGCTCGTGACCCTCCACGAACCCATCGCCTGAGGAGCCGAGATGTCCCCACGCAACAGCGGCCCCGGCGCGATCCGCGTCGCTCCCGGCACGATCACGCTGAACGCCGACCGGCGCGAGGACGAGCGCCTCGAGCTGGTCATCGTCAACGCCGGCGACCGGCCGGTCCAGGTCGGCTCGCACCTGCACCTGCCGGACGCGAACTCCGCCCTCGAGTTCGACCGCGAGGCGGCCCACGGCTTCCGGCTCGACATCCCGTCCGGAACCTCCCAGCGCTTCGAACCGGGCGCCTCGCGTCGCGTCGCCGCGGTCGTCCTGCGGGGCGAGCGCCGGGTTCCCGGCATCCAGGTGAAGACCGAGCAGGAGGCATGGCTCGATGGTTGACCTCGACCGAGAGCGGTATGCGGCGCTCTACGGTCCGACGGTCGGAGACCAGGTGCGTCTCGGCGACACGGACCTCTGGGTGGAGGTCGAGGAGGACCGCACCATCGGCGGCGACGAAGCGATCTTCGGTGGCGGCAAGTCGATCCGGGAGTCGATGCTCCAGTCGCGGCACAGCCGCGCCGAGGGTGCCCTCGACACCGTCATCACCAACGTGGTCGTCCTCGACCACTGGGGCGTCGTCAAGACCGACGTCGGGATTCGCGGCGGCCGGATCGTCGCGCTCGGCCGGGCCGGGAACCCAGAGATCGCCGACGACGTCACTCCCGGTCTCGTCATCGGCGCTTCCACGGATGTTGTCGCCGGCGAGGGCCGCATCCTCACCGCCGGTGGCGTCGACAGCCACGTCCACATCCTCTCCGCGTCGCCAATCGTCGAGGCGGTCGCGACCGGCATCACGACCATCGGCGGCGGAGGTACCGGCCCCTCCGAAGGCAGCAAGGCGACCACCGTCACGCCCGGCGCATGGCACCTCGCCGCGGTCCATCGCGGGCTGGACGCGTTGCCGGTGAACGTCTTCCTGATGGGCAAGGGCAACACCGTGAGCCGCGGGTCCCTGCGGGACCAGGCGATCGCCGGCGCGGCCGCCTACAAGCTCCACGAGGACTGGGGGTCGACGCCGGCGGCCATTGACACGGCGCTGCGAGCGGCCGAGGAGATGGGCCTGCAGGTCACCCTGCACTCGGACAGCCTCAACGAGGCCGGCTATCTCGAATCCACCCTCCGAGCCATCGACGGCCGCTCGATCCACGCCTTCCACGCCGAGGGGGCCGGCGGCGGCCACGCTCCCGACATCATGAAGATCTGCGCCGAGCCGCACGTGCTGCCAGGGTCCACGAACCCGACGCTGCCGCATACCGTCAACACGGTCGCTGAGCACCTCGACATGCTCATCGTCGCCCACCACCTCAACCCGACGGTCCCCGAGGATCTGGCGTTCGCTGAGTCCCGGATCCGCGAGACGACGATCGCCGCCGAGGACGTGCTCCATGACATGGGTGCCATCTCGATCACCTCGTCCGACGCCCAGGCGATGGGCCGCATCGGCGAGGTCATCACGCGGACCTGGCAGGTCGCCCACGTGATGAAGGCGCGCCTCGGGCCGCTCGGCGAGACGCTGCCGGCCGACAACGAGCGGGCCCGCCGGTACGTCGCGAAGTACACGATCAACCCCGCGATCGCCCACGGCATCGACGATGAGATCGGCTCGGTGGAGCCGGGAAAGCTCGCCGACCTCGTGCTCTGGGACCCCCGGTTCTTCGGCGTCCGACCGGACCTCGTGATCAAGGGTGGGGCGCTGGTGTGGGGCGCGCTCGGCGACCCGAACGCGTCGATCCCGACGCCTCAGCCGGTGCTCATGCGGCCGACACTCTGGGAGGGCCGGGGGGCCGACCACTCGGTGACCTTCGTGGCGCCGGCGGCCATCGAGGACGGCCTCGGCGCACGGCTCGGCCTGCAGCGCCGGCTGCTCCCCGTCAAGCCCACCCGCGAGGTCGGCAAGGCCCAGATGGTCAACAACGACGTCTGTCCCGACATCCAGATCGACCCCGAGACCTTCCAGATCGAGGTCGACGGCGAGCTGGTCCTGCCACAACCGGCCGACCGGCTCCCACTGGCCCAGCTCTACTCGCTGTTCTGATGCTCGCCCCTCCCCCGCCTCCGGTGCATCCTGAGCTGCTCCTCATGCTCCTGGCGGACGCCCGGCTCCCCACCTCCGGGCACACCCAGTCCGGTGGGCTGGAGCCGGCTCTCCTGGGCGGGCTGGATCCGGCGGATCTCGACGGGTACTGCCGGACCCGGCTCGAGACCGTGACGCTCACCGAGGCCGCCACCGCAGTCGTATGCCGGTCCCGCGCCGTGTCCCGGCGTCCGACTGACGACGTGGAGTCGGCCTGGGCCGCAAGGACTCCGAGCCCCGCCCTCCGAGAGGCGTCCCGCAGTCTGGGACGGGCGTACCGCAGAGTGGCCCTGCGGCTCTGGTCCACGGCGCCCTCGTTGGACGAGCTGGTCGCGGCGCCGGCGCCGTCGCGCCCACGAGTGCTCGGTCTCGTGGCTGCCGCCACCGGGCTGTCGGCCGAAGCCGTGGCCCGGCTGGTGGCCTACGACGATCTCCAGTCGGTCCTGGCCGCCTCGCTCAAGCTGCTGCCCGGCGACCCCGTCGACGCAACGGCCCGCCTGCTCACGCTGGCGCCGCTGATCGACCTGCTGGTGCACCGGGTCGCGCTCCTCACCAGTCTCGAAGAGATCCCGGCGTGGTCGGCACCGCAGATCGAAGCCTGGGCCGAGGCCCACGCCACGGCCGACCGGAGGTTGTTCCGTGCCTGATCCCCTGCCTAACACTCAGCCTCGACGAGCGCTCCGCCTCGGCGTCTGCGGTCCGGTCGGGACCGGCAAGACGTCGCTGATCGCCCTGCTCTGCCGCGAGCTCGGACCGCACCTCTCGGTCGCCGTCATCACCAACGACATCTACACCGACGAGGACGCGCGGATGCTTCGCGGCGCGGGAGTGCTTGCGCCGGAACGGATCCGCGGCGTCGAGACCGGCGCCTGCCCGCACACCGCGATCCGCGACGACATCACGGCGAACCTCCTGGCCGTCGAGGACCTCGAGGTCGACTTCGACCCCGTCGACATGGTCCTCGTCGAGTCCGGCGGCGACAACCTCACCGCGACCTTCTCCCCCGCGCTCGTCGACGCCCAGATCTTCGTCCTCGACGTCGCCGGCGGCGGCGACGTCGTCCGCAAGGGCGGTCCCGGGATCTCTCGAGCCGATCTGCTCGTCGTCAACAAGACCGATCTTGCGCCGTACGTGAGCGTCGACGCCGACCTCATGGTCCGCCAGGGCAGGGAGGCCCGCGGCGGGCGCCCGGTCCTGGGTCTCACCCGAACCGCCCCCGAAGCCGTGGAACATCTGGTCGCCTGGGTCGAGGACCGGCTCGCGGCATTTCGGGCCGGGACGTTGGTGCCGGAGGACCCCGGCCCGATGGCCGCTCACCACCACGCCCACCATCACGCCCACGATCACGACCACGAACCGGCCCGGCGGCCGTGAGCCACACCGAACTCGACGTCGTCCGCGACCCGTCCGGCGGCCGGGTGCGCGTTCGGGTCCGCAGCGACGGCCCGCGCGGCCGCGGACACCTGGGCGTCCGCGTCCTCGAGGCCGGTCCGGCCCATGTCCGGGTCGCCCTGGTGGCGGAGGGTGCGCTTCTCGTCGCCGGAGACGACGTGTCGGTCGGTATGCGAGTCGGCACCTCCGTGCGGCTCGAGGTCGTCGAACCGGCCGGCACGGTGGCCTTCGACATGCGAGGCGGGTCGGCTCGTTGGGGCGTGGCCGTAGAGGTTGCCGATGGCGGTGATCTCGTATGGCGCGCCGAACCGTTCGTCGTCGCTACCGGAGCCGTTGTCGACCGCGACATCGCTGTCGCCCTGGACGGCACCGGGACCGTCGCGCTGCGAGAGACCCTCGTCCTCGGCCGCGTCCGCGAGTCCGGCGGCGCGATCCGACAACGGTTGCGCGCCGAAGGAGCCGCGGGCCCGCTGCTGGCCGAGGATCTCGACATCGACGGCGCCGGGCCGCGGGTCGGCGTGCTGGCGACGCACCGGGTCGTCGACTCGGTCACCGTGCTCGGCCGGCAGGCCCCGCGTACACCGACTCCTGAGGGAACGCACCGGCTGGAGCTCGACGGGCCCGGGACGGTCCTGCGGTACCTCGGCGACGACACGCATACCTCGCCGTTGGAGGGCTTCTGGGCGGCCACGGTCGCCGCCCCGCGGGCGGAGGCGGTGCCGTCGTGACGGCGTCCCTGCCCCACTGGGCGGAGGGCCTCGGGATGCAACGGCACCCGGAGGGCGGTTGGTTCGTCGAGACGTGGCGCAGCGCAACGTCGGTCGAGGTGCCCGGTTATCCCGCAGCGCGCGCGCTCGGCACGGCGATCTACTTCCTGCTGCTGCCCGGCGAGGAGTCGGCGTGGCACCGGGTTCGGTCGGCGGAGTTGTGGTTCCACCACCGTGGCGCGGTCCTCGAGCTGAGCCTCGGTGGCGACGGTGACCACCCCGCGGACGTCACCCGGCACCGGCTCGGTCCGGATGTCGCAACCGGCCAGTCGCCGCAGTGGCTCGTCCCACCCGGCCACTGGCAGGCCGCGCGGCCGACGGGCGACGAGCCGGTCCTCGTCAGCTGCGTCGTCGTGCCCGGCTTCGACTTCGCCGACTTTGCTCTTCTCGATCCCACGTAGTCGTTGCCGCTCGCGGTAGCGTCAGGCCCGGCACGGCGAGACGCCGAGGGAGGCATCAGTGGTGGAAGGCGAGGCGGTCGCTGCCGCCTTCGCGCTTCAGTCCCGCATCACCGCAGCCGCGCGGAAGTCGGGACACCGGATCATCGACGCCGGCCGGGGCCAACCGAACTGGACCGTCACCGAGCCGCGCGCGGCGTTCTTCCGACTCGGCCTCTTCGCCACGTCCGAAGCGGAGCGGACGAGCACGACTCACGTCTGGGGCGAGATGCCGCCCGCCGCCGGCATCCATGAGCGTCTGCTCATGACGCTCGACGCTGATCGGCCGGGGCAAGGCACGGCTTTCCTCCGGAGCGCTGTCGAATTTGCCATCGCCGAGCTGCAATTCGATCCCGACGCCTGGGTCCACGAGCTGGTCCGGTCGGTGCTCGGTTTCGGGTATCCCTCGCCCAACCGGATGCAGCCCCACCTGGAAAAGGTGGCTCAGCGCTACATCGTCAAGTTCACCGGGTCGACCCTCGACGACGACCACCGGTTCGACGTGTTCGCGACCGAGGGTGGCGCGGCCGCCATGACGTACATCTTCACCACCCTGCGGGTCAACGGGATCGTCGCTCCCGGCGAC
>DATLQE010000339.1:0-6652 GCA_035535335.1 Lapillicoccus sp.
ATGCCTTCGCGCATGCGGACCCGAGACAGCAGGACGCCGCCCACGACGAAGAAGACCACCAGGGCGACGATGGCCCACCGGTACGAGTGGGTGAACTGGTAGACGAGCCCGAAGGTGAGCGTCCCGAACCAGCTCGTGCCACGCTCCATCGCCTGGTAGAGCCCGAAGAACTCCGCTTCCCGCCCGCGAGGGATGAGCTGGCTGTAGAGCGAGCGGGACAACGCCTGGCTGCCGCCGAGGACGAGGCCGATGAGGAGGGCCAGCACGACGAACAGGGCGATGTTCTGGGCCGGGACGAAGAACGCGACCACGACGATGGCGGTCCAGATCGTGAGGCTCAGCAGGACGGTGCGCCAGGCACCGAGCCGCGCTGCGATCCGACCGAACAGCATCGATCCGCCGAACGCGACGAACTGCACGAGAAGGAACACGCCCAGCACCGTGGACTGCGAGAACTGCAGCTCCTCGATGCCGTACAGGCTGGAGTTGCCGATGACGGTCTGGATGCCGTCGTTGAAGAACAGATAGGCGAGGAGGAACAGCAGGGTCTGGGGAAACAGCCGCAGCTCCCGGAAGGTGTCGGCCAGCTGCGCGAAGCTGCCGCCGACGACGCCCCGGGACCGCTCCACGGGGGGTGCCAGCGTCCCCCCGACGTGGCGGAGCCCGAGCACCGGGATCAGAGTGAACGCCGCCCACCACAGGCCTGCGGACAGCAGGGAGATCCGGGTCGACACGGTTCGGTCCAGGCCGAGGTTCGTGTGGAACAGGTCCAGCCCGAAGTTCAGCGCGAGCAGGATGCCGCCGCCGAGGTAGCCGAAGCCCCAGCCCTTCGACGAGACCCGGTCGCGGTCGTCGGGTGACGCGATACGGATTAGCAGCGAGTCGTAGATGACAAGCGACGACCCGAGGGCGAGGTTGGCGAGCATGAGCAGGACGACCCCGAGCTGCCAGTTCGTCCCGGCGACGAAGAACATCGCGCTCGCGGCCATCGCGCCCAGCCACGCGAACCCGGCCAGCATCCGAGTGGGTCGGCGGCTCCGGTCGGCGATCCCGCCGACCACGATGAGGACGAGGACCGAGACGATGGTCGAGACGGTCGCGGTGTAGGCGAACAGCGAACCGGGTGACACGGGGATGCCGAGCAGGCTCAGGGTCTC
Organism: Lapillicoccus sp.; assembly: GCA_035535335.1. Lineage (GTDB taxonomy): Bacteria > Actinomycetota > Actinomycetes > Actinomycetales > Dermatophilaceae > Lapillicoccus. Next base: position 1,158 of record DATLQE010000339.1, read on the forward strand.
GGTGCACCGCTCACCCTCGGCGAGGTCCGGACAGGCGGCGCTCGTGGCGACCGAGGTGAGGTAGGGCGCCATCAGGACCGTCGCCGTCGTCGTGACGTATGCGGAGTTGGCCCAGTCGTACCAGTACCAGGCCCGCTGCTCCTTGGTGTCCCGGCCCGGGGGAGAGGGCGCGGTGACGGCGACGTCGTCGGTCATGGGCGGAAGCGTGGCACACCCCAGAGCGCGAGAACGGGCTCCCAGCGCAGCGCGCGGGAGCCCGTTGCTCGGCTCGGTCCGTTGACGGTCAGGCGCCCTCGGAGACCGCGTACAGCTCGTCCGCGACGAGGCCGTGTGCCTCGCGGTGGACGGTGTTCGTCGCGTCGGTGTCCGGCGCGTCGACGAGGCAGAAGATCTTGCCTTCGGCCTCGCTGACCCAGTACCTCAGGTACTTCACGCCGTATGGCTCCTGCGTCTGAAGATCGGCCGCGTGGGCCTTGGCGACGTCAGCGGCGCCGACGGGGCCGTTCATCGTGTGCACGTCCATGAAGAGGGACATAGTCGTTCTCCTGAGTCGTTCGTTCTGGCGGGTGATGAGCCGGTTTCCGGCCTGCCTCAAGGGAACGACAGCGAGTCAGATGCCCACATCGGGAGTTGTCCCCATGTTGGGAACGAGCCCCCGCTGACGGGCCACGGCCGCAGCGGCCGCCCGGTTGGGCTCCCCGAGCTTCCGCAGCACGGAGGAGACGTGGTGGTCGACGGTCTTCTGCGAGAGGAACAGGCGATCGGCAAGCTGGGCGTTGGTGAGGCCTTGCGACAGCAGCGCCAGCACCTCGAGCTCGCGCGCGGTGAGCCCGGCCGGGTTGGTCCGCGTCTGCTGCCGGGGGCCGCGGGGGACCACCTGACCGGCACGGCGGCGATCGCGCACCAGGACCGAACGGGTCTCCACCGCCCCCAGCGCAGCGAGCAGCTCGGTGCCGGCGCGGGCGTCGTCTACCGAGTCCGACCGAGAGAGGCAGACGCCTTGCCACCACGGACAGCCGAGTCGTTCCCACACGGCCGCGGCCGCGAGCCAGTCGTCGTCGGCCATCCGCGCAAACGGTTCGGGCACATCCGGGCGGCCGGGCACGTCGACCCCCGCGATCCGTCGCCACCAGTCCGTCTCGGCCAGCTCCCAGCCCAGGAACACGTCCGTGGCGAAGGCGTCGAGCGGAGCCACCTCCCGAGCCGTCGCGTCGAGGTCGTCGGCCATCCAGGCAGCCTCGGCCCGGGCGGCCGCGACGGGCAGGATCCGTTGGATCTCGCCGGTGTCGGCGGCGAGGTCGCGAGCCAGGTCAAGTCGCTCAGCGGCGAGCCGTAGGTCACCGCGCCGGAGCGCAACGGTCCCGCTCACGACGAGGGCAGGGATGCGGCTGACCGGAGGGACGCTGGGGTTCCGGACCACCGGGTCGGCCAGCTGCAACGCCGCCGCATACCGGCCCTGTTCGAGCAGCGACGCGGCCAGCCATGCCGCCATGTACAGCTCCCACGAGTCGAGGTCGCGGTCGGAGCAGTAGGCGATCCCGGCGCGGAGGCACTCGTCGGCCTCCGCCAGCCTCCGATTTCGGACGAGTCCGACGCCGAGGTTCGTGTACGCCCGGGCGACATGCTCGTGGAGGTCGTCCGTGACCGCGATGTCGAGGCTCTGGCGCAGCCGGGCGATGCCCTCCACGGGGTCGGTTCCGACTAGCAGCGCGGTGCCGACGTTGTTGAGCGCATGGCTCTCGACCTCGCGGTCACCGAGCGTCCGGGCCAGCGCAATTGCGCGGTGACCCCATTCGAGGGTCTCGGGGACGCGGCCCGCGAGCATCGCGAGCTGGGAGGTGTTGCTGAGGGCCATCGCCAGCTCATGGCCTGGCGGGAGCGACTCCAGCGTGGCTACCGCCAGGTGGCCGTACCGCTCGGCGTCCTCGCCGCGACCGAGGAACCAGGACAGCCGCGACAGCCAACGCTGCGCGGCGCCGACGGCCTCGGACGACCGATCGGCCTGTTCGTGCAGTTCGAGCGCATGGCGGCGGGCGAGAAACGCTTGCTCGACGTCATTGGTCAGGTAGCACTCGTAGGACAGATGGTCGAACAGCTCAGCGGTCCGGGCGCGGTCGAGCACTTCGGGAACCCCCAACGCGAGCCGGTACTCCCGCATCGCTTCCCGGTGCGCGCCCAACCGGGCGGAGTGGGTGGCGGCCGCGATCGCGTAGCGGACCGCGTCCTCCTGACGGCCGCTGCCCGCCGCATGGTGTGCGAGTCGGTGATCGTCGGCGCCCCCCAGCCGAACGAGGGTCGCGAGGGCGGTGGCGTGCAACCGCATACGGAGGGCGTTGGGCAGGTCGGCCTCGACCGTCTCCCGGGCGATCTCGTGACGGAACGCGAACCCGCCGTCCTGGACCCCGACGAGCATCCCGTGGCGGACACCTTCGTCGACGGCCTCGACCGACTGGCCGGCGACCTCGCAGAGCAGCGGAAGGGACGCCCCGGGGCCGAGGATCGCTGCGGCACCGAGGACGTCGCGGGCGGCGGGGGAGAGGCGACCGAGCCGGGCGCGCACCGCGTCGCGCACCGTCGCCGGCACGTCGGTCGCGCCGGATGCCAGCACTTCGGTGACGAAGAACGGGTTGCCACCGGTGCGCCGGTACAGCGCGCCCGCGTCGAGTGACGAGCTGGTCTGGGCGACGAGTGCCTCGACCGCTCCGGCGGTGAGCGGTGGGAGGTGCATCCGGTCGACGAACGGGGCGGTGGCGAGGTCGCCGAGGAACGTCGTGAGCGGCGTGCCCGCGCCCGCTTCGTCCTCGCGGAACGTCAACACGGCGAGCAGCGGCATCCCGTCGAGGCGGCGGCCCAGGAAGCGCACGAGCTCGAGAGTCGCCTCGTCCGCCCAGTGCACGTCCTCAAGAACGAGCAGCGTGGGAGCCTCGGCGAGCCGGGCCCTGATCTCGCGGAACAGCCGCGGACGGGTGGCCCCGGTCGTGGCGTCGATCTCGGCCGCCAGGTCGGGCAGGGCATCGAGCACCGGACCGAGCGGGGGCGGGGTCGCGACGTTGTCGCAGTACCCGCGCCGCACCGTCACCTCCGGACCGACCCGCGTCGTCAGGAACCCCACCAGCGACGTCTTGCCGACGCCCGCCTCGCCGCCGAGCAGGACGAGGCGGCCGGCCGACGTCTGTCGGTCAGGCACCCACTCGAGCAGCGGGGCGAGGAACGGGTCACGCTCGACGAGCACGCCGACCATTCTGACCAGAGGAGAGTGCCGTGCGACGAGAAAGTCGGCGGACCGCCTGGCACGATGCGACTCATGAGCGATCGCGCCGTTACGGCGCACACCGAAGGGCAGCCCAAACCAGGACCGCGCCGCCCCCGCGGGAACCATCTGGAACGGTCCGACTGGGTGGTCATCGGCCTGTCCGTCCTCTTCACCGTCGTCGCCGGCCTGGCCCACTACCTCGGTGGGGGAGCCGTGCTCGCGTTCGTCGCCGCGGCCGCTGCCGTGGCATTGCTGGCCGCTCTGGTCGGCCGCTCTGTCGAGCAGCTGGGCGACCGCTTCGGCCCGGGCGCGACCGGCGTGTTGCAGTCGGCGCTGGGCAACCTGCCGGAGCTCTTCATCTCGTTGTTCGCGCTCAAGGCCGGCCTCGTCGCGGTCGTCCAGGCGGCGCTGATCGGCTCCATCCTCGCCAACCTGCTCCTCGTCCTGGGCCTGTGCTTCATCGTCGGCGGTCTCAAGCACGGCACCCAGAACCTCGACAGCGCGCGGGCTCGGAGCATCACGGTCATGCTGCTCGTGTCCGTCGCTGCCATGGTGATGCCGTCGGTGGCCCACCTCATCCACGCGCCGGCTGCTGAGCACGAGACGACCCTGTCGATCATCGCCTCCGTCGTGCTGCTGCTGCTCTTCGTCCTCACCCTTCCCGCCTCGTTGCGGCGTGGCGACAGTCCTGGCAGCCCAGGTGTGTCCGGGGAGTCCGAGCCGCCCCGGTGGAACCTGGCCTTCGCCGTGGGAATGCTCGCCGCGAGTGCGGTCGCCGCGGCGTTCGTGTCCGACTGGTTCGTCTCGGCCCTGGAGCCCGCGATGAACTCCTTCGGCATCTCCGAGGCGTTCGCCGGCCTCGTCGTCGTCGCCATCGCAGGCAACGCCATCGAGAACGTCGTCGGCGTCCAGCTGGCCGCCAAGAACCGGTCGGAGTACGCGTTCGCGGTCGTCATCAACTCGCCGCTCCAGATCGCGCTCGTGCTGGCGCCGCTGCTCGTCATCCTCTCGTCGGTGCTCGGGTTCTCGGCGCTGACTCTGGTGTTCTCACCGCTGCTCGTCGTGTCCGTCGCGGTCGCGGTCCTGCTCAGCGCCTTCATCACCTTCGACGGCAAGTCGACCTGGATCGAGGGCGCCGGCCTCATCGCCCTCTACGGCGTCATCGCGGCCACCTTCTGGTGGGGGTAGGACGCCGCGTTTGGCGGTCAGGCCGGCCGAAGGAACTCCGCCAGGGCGGCGGTCATGGCCTCGTCGTCCCAGCTGTGGTTCGTGCCGTTGACCGTCCGCGAACGGGCGGCCGGCATCGCCGCCACCAACGCCGCGGCGGCGTCGGTGAACAGGGGGAGTGGCTCCTCGCCGCTCATGACCAGCGTCGGCTGCCGAACCCCGCCCAGCAGCCGGCCGAGAGGCGCCGACTGGGACCAGTTCACGACCGCGAGGTCGTAGCCGAGACTGGGCGCCATGGCGGTCATGGCCGCCCAGTACGGGCTGGACTTGGCCCCCTCCAGCCACTCTCGCGGCATGTCCTTCATGTAGTACTCCACCGCACCACCGCGGTCGTCGTCGAGGATCAGCTCGCGGAGCGAACTCGTCTCGTCGCTGCCGTCGACAGACTCCGGCGACAGCGGGATCTCGAACAGGGCGAGCCGGGTGACCTCGAGTCCCGCGGCTGCCGCATACAGGCAGAGCGAAGCTCCCGAGGACCACCCGAACACCGATGCCTGCCCTCCGACGACGCCGAGCAGCGCCTCGAGATCCTCGACCTCGCGCCGCGGGTCCCACTCCGCCAGGGGTGCGGCGTCGTCGCTGTCGCCGCGGGCCCGCCGGTCGTAGGTGACGGTGGTGAAGCCGGCCTCCGCGAGTGACGCGGACAGCGGCGCCGCGGCGCCACGGAGGTTCAGCGCGGCGGTGACGAACAGGACCGCGGGACCCTCGCCCTGGATGTCGTATGCGATCGACGTGCCGTCACGTGACGTCACGGTGCTGGCCATGGATACTCCTTCGTCGGCGGGGGCACCTAGCGTCTCCGTCGGTCACCAGGCGTGTCTAGGGTTCCCGATGACGTGACACCGCACGAGATGGAGCAGACAGGATGACCAGAGCCACGAGCACGGAACCGCCGTCAGCCGCGCAGCATGCCGCCGACAGTCACGACGTGATCCGGGTGCACGGAGCGAGGGTCAACAACCTCAAGGACGTCAGCGTCGAGATCCCGAAGCGGCGGCTGACCGCGTTCACCGGC
>DATLQE010000340.1:0-5789 GCA_035535335.1 Lapillicoccus sp.
ACGGGCGGAGGCCGCGTTGCCACCGACGGCGTAGATCCAGTTGCCGACCTTGGTGCGCTGCAGGACGTACGCCGCCAGGGCCGTAAACAGCAGCCACCAGATCACCGTGATGTCCAACGTGATCGAGCCAATCTGGAACTGGGCGGCGAAGATCGCGTTGAGGGATCCGTAGCCGTCCATCTGGTTGATGTTCGGGCTGGACACCGACCCCGTGACCAGCTTGGTCACCCCCAGGTTGGCACCCTGCAGCACGAAGAACGTGCCCAGGGTGATCAGGAAGCTGGGGATGCCCGTTCTCATGACGAGGTATCCGTTGAGGAACCCGATGGCGAGGCAGACGACCAAGGACAGGACCGCCCCGACCCACAGGTTGATGCCCAGCTGGTAGCAGAACATGGCGTTGATCAGTCCTGCCGTGGTCACGACCACGCCGGCGGACAGGTCGAACTCGCCACCGATCATGAGCATCCCGACGGCGACGGCGACGATGCCGATGGTCGAGGACTGGTAGAGGACGGTGAAGAAGGCCGGCGCGCTCCGGAACGCGGGCGCAACGATCAGGAAGAAGATGAAAATGACGACCGCAGCGACCAAGGCCCCGATCTCGGGACGAGCCAGCAGCCGATTCGACCATCCGAGCGAGACACGGTTGCTGGCCTCCGACGGCGCCTGCGGTGCAGGGTCGGTTTTCACGGGTGTGCTCATGACAGCTCCAGTGCTGTTCGCGGGAGGCCGAGCCCCACCGGGCCCGGCCCCCCTTCGGGTTGGGTTAGCGGGTGTTCTGCTTCACGAAGGGAAGGATCTGCGCGATGTTCGTCTTGTCGACGAACGTAGGGCCGGTCAGCACGGCCTTGCCACCACCCATGATGTTTCCGTTCTTCTTGTACAGGTAGAGCTGCGAAATCGACAGGTAACCCTGCAGGTAGGGCTGCTGGTCGATGAACCACTGGATCTTCCCGTCGGCGACTGCCTGGGCCGCGTCAGGGTTGGTGTCGAAGGTGCCGATCTTGGCCTTCGAGTTGGCGCCCTGAGCCGACTTGATCGCGTCCAGGGCCTGCGGCGCGCCGAGGGTGACGATCCAGTTGATCGAGGGATCCTGGCTCAGTTTGGCCTGGATGGCCGAGGTGACCGCCGAGTCGTCGGCCCCGTTGACCTGAATGTTCTCGGTGTTCGGGAACGAGTCCTTCACCCCGGCGCACCGGTCCTCCAGTGCCACCGACCCGGTCTGCTGGATGGTGCACAGGATCTTGGTAGCACCGTCCGCCGCGGCACGCTTGCCCGCCGCCTGACCGGCAAGCTTCTCGTCGGAGGCGAAGTGCACCAGGGACCCGGCCTGCTGGTAGAAGTCGATACCGGAGTTGAAACTGTCCACCGGGATGCCCGCAGCCACCGCCTTCTTCACCGTCGGAATCAACGCATCCGGCGTGACCAGCGTGGTAGCGATGCCATCGACCTTGGAGTCGATCGCGTTCTGAATCAGGACAGCCTGCTTGGTCGCGTCAGGATCGGCCGAGTACTTCAGCGTGGAACCGGTGTCCTTTGCAGCTTGCTGGGCGCCAGCCTTGATCCGGTCCCAGAACGTGTCCCCCGGCGTCTCGTGAGTGATCATGGCAAAGGTGTAGCCGGAGTTCCCGCCGCCACCACCACCCCCACCGCCACCGGAGTTGTTCTGGTTGTTGGCGCCACCACCGCTGCAGGCGGCGAGGGCGAGGGTCGCGGCAGCCGCGGCCGCGGCGCCCATGGAAACCCGTCGAGGTCGGGTCGGAGTCATCGTTGATCCCTTTCGTCGTGTCGTCGCGAGCCGGAGCGTCGGTGTGCGGACGATGAGATGGAGCGCGGTGACCGCGGCGAGAGGGGACAGAACGGTCTCCGGGCGGATGCCATCCCCGCAGTGTCCTCGGTTCGTGGCACCGGATTCAGATGTCGGGCCGTTCCCGGGGCTGCGAGATCGTCGCCGTGAGAGTGGCCGGATGGTCGTGACGCGGTCCTGGATGGGGTCCGCGGTTACAAGCTCGCTCGCCCCTGACCGCCCCATAAAGTCGCTCGTGAGCGCTCGTTCGGGTCGGCATCGATGCCAGCGGACCGAGCATGTCGGACCGTGACATCGATGTCAAGAGCTTGACTGTACATAATAATGTTCTGACATTTGCTTGACATAGTCGGCGCTCCTCGCCACGATGGACGCGCGACGCGACGACAGACGCGATCCTCGGCAGCTAGGCGACATCTCACGAGGGAGTGTGCATGCGAATCGGTCTTGCCGGCGTCGGACGGATCGGCGCCTTCCACGCAGAGACGCTAAAGGGCCTCGATGTCGTCGACGACGTAGTGGTCACCGACCTGGACGCGCAGGCGGCTCGTGCGCTCGCCGATCGCCTCGGCGTCGAATACGCGGAAACACCGGCCCAGCTGCTCGCTCCGGGAGTCGATGGTTTCGTCATCGCCACCGCTACTCCCGGCCACGCTCCGCTCCTGCGTCAAGGCGTGGAAGCGGACGTACCCACCTTCTGCGAGAAACCCGTCGCCGCCACCCTCGACGAGACGTTGGGCCTGGCCAAGCTCGCCGAGTCCACGGACGTGCCGGTCCACGTCGGCTTCCAGCGCCGGTTCGACGCCGGGTACCAACGGGCCCGGCAGGCGGTGGCCGACGGCGAGCTGGGCTTCGTCCACACCGTCCTGGCCACCACGTACGACCAGTCCCCGCCCCACGCCGGGTACATCCCGACCAGCGGCGGCCTCTTCCGGGACTGCTCCATCCACGACTTCGACATCGTCCGCTTCGTCACCGGCCGCGAGGTCGATCAGGTCTACGCCACCGGAGCCAACAAGGGGGCCGACTTCTTCTCCGAGGCCGGCGACGTCGACTCCGCCGCGGGCGTTCTGACCCTCGACGACGGCACCCTCGTCAGCATCACCGCGACGCGCTACAACGGCGGCGGCCACGACGTCCGGATGGAGGTCCACGGCAGCGAGGGCACCATCGGCGTCGGCTACGACCAGTCCCTGGCCGTCTCGTCCGCCGAGCCCGGAGGCGACCTGACGTCCGGCCCACGACACTGGTCGTTCATGGAACGGTTCCTGCCCGCATACCGGGCCGAGCTGACCGCATTCGTCGACGTCGCCCGTGGCGAGAGGCCATCCCCCTGCACCGTCCACGACGCCCTCCAGGCCTTCCGCATCGCCGAGGCGTGCGACCTCTCCCGCCACGAGGGCCGCGTGGTCCGCCTCGACGAGATCCCGGCGACCTGACATGGCGGAGAACTACGAGCTCATCACCATCGGCCGCACCGGCGTCGACATCTACCCGCTCGACCACGGTGTCGGGCTCGAGGACGTGCGCACGTTCGAGAAGTTCCTGGGCGGCAGCGCCACCAACGTCGCCGTCGCGGCGGCCCGTTACGGACACGCCACGGCGATCGTCACCCGCACGGGTCACGACCCGTTCGGCACGTACGTCAAGCGGCAGCTACGGGCGCTCGGCGTCGACGACGCCTTCGTCGAGCCGGTCGACGGACCACCCACCCCGGTGACGTTCTGCGAGATCTTCCCGCCCGACAGCTTCCCGCTGTACTTCTACCGGTACCCGATCGCGCCCGACCTCCTGATCGAGCCGGAAAGCCTTCCACTGCAAGCGATCCAGGACGCCACCATCTACTGGTCCACGGTAACCGGCCTCTCCCAGGAGCCCAGCCGGGCCGCGCACTTCGCCGCCTGGGAGGCCCGCGGCCGCCACACGCATACCGTCCTCGACCTCGACTGGCGGCCGATGTTCTGGCCCGAGGAGGCCGAGGGCCGCGCCCAGGTGGAGCGGGCCCTCGAGCACGTGACCATCGCCGTCGGCAACCGCGAGGAGTGCGAGGTCGCCGTCGGCGAGACCGAGCCGAACCGCGCCGCCGACGCGCTGCTCGACCGCGGTCTCGAGCTGGCCATCGTCAAGCAGGGTCCCAAGGGGGTGCTCGCCGCCACCCGCGACGAACGCGTCGAAGTGCCCACCTTCCCCGTCGAGGTGGTGAACGGTCTCGGGGCCGGCGACGCCTTCGGTGGCGCGCTGGTCCACGGACTGCTCGGGGGATGGGACCTTCGGCGGACGCTGGAGTTCGCCAACGTGGCGGGAGCCATCGTCGCGTCCCGACTGGAGTGTTCCACCGCCATGCCGACCGAGGCCGAGGTGCAGGACGCCCTCGCGTCCCGGTCCGTCCCCGCTGGAGGCAGCTGATGAGCATCGACGCCCCCAGCTCCGCGCTGTCCATCGTGGACCTCACCGACGTGCGGGCGCGCGAGCCGGGCCGCATCACCTCGGCCTGGGCCACCCGTCACCGCCGGCCGCTCGTCGGACCTGACGGGCGGCTGCTCGTCGTCGCGGCCGACCACCCAGCGCGCGGAGCCCTCGGCGTGCGCGCCGAGCGGATGGCCATGGCCAGCCGCAGCGACCTCCTCGCCCGGCTGGCGACCGCGGTCTCGCGTCCCGGCGTCGACGGCGTCCTCGGAACGCCCGACATCCTCGACGACCTCCTGCTCATGGGCGCTCTCGAGGACAAGATCGTCATCGGGTCGATGAACCGGGGTGGCCTGCAGGGCGCGGCCTTCGAGCTCGACGACCGGTTCACCGCATACCGGGCCGCGGACATCGCGGCAATGGGCCTCGACGGCGGCAAGATGCTCACCCGCATCGGTCTCGATGACCCGGGCACGGCGGCAACCCTGGAGGCCAGCGCCGCGGCGGTCACCGCCCTCGCCGAGCACCAGCTCATGGCGATGGTCGAGCCCTTCCTGTCGGTGCGGCGCGACGGTCGCATCACCAACCTCCTCGATCCGGACTCGACGATCAAGTCGATCCACATCGCCTCCGCGCTCGGCGCCTTCAGCGCCTACACCTGGCTGAAGCTCCCCGTCGTCGATGACCTTCCCCGCGTCATGGACAGCACCACCCTGCCGACGCTGCTGCTCGGCGGTGACCCCCAGGGTGACCCGCAGGACACATATGCCTCCTGGGGCCGGGCCCTGGATCTCCCGGCGGTGCGTGGTCTCGTCGTCGGGCGAGCCCTCCTTTATCCCCCGGACGGCGACGTGGCGGCCGCGGTCGACATCGCGGCCGAGCTGGTCCACGGCCCGCGGGGGTCCGCGCGGTGACCAGCGAGTGGGTCCTCCCGCTCGGAACCGCCGAGCGCGAGGACTGGCCGGTCGCCGTCGACGACAGCGTGAAAGGCTGGAAGTACACCGGCCTGTATGCGGGTTCGCTCCTCCCCGGCGAAGAGCGCGGGCTGTCGACCGGCCGGCGTGAGCTGATCGTGGTGCCCTTGTCGGGGTCCGTCGACGTCCGCTGCACCGAGTCGTCGGGCACCGTCTCCACCGTCCGGCTGGCCGGGCGCTCGTCCGTCTTCGCCGGCCCGGCCGACGTGGCCTACGTGCCCCGCGACTCGGACCTGGTCCTCGAGGCCGACCAGCCGTGTCGCGTCGCGCTGGCCGTCGCCGTCGTGCCGCCGGAGCCCCTGGGACCGGTCCCGCCGTTCCGGCACCTGGCTGCCGACCAGGTGCCGGTGGAGCTGCGCGGCGCCGGTCAGGCCTCCCGCGAGGTGCGCAACTTCGGGGTTCCCGGCGTCCTCGACGCCGAGGCCCTGATCGCCTGCGAGGTGGTGACGCCGGCGGGGAACTGGAGCTCCTACCCGCCGCACAAGCACGACACCCGCCGCGAAGGGGTCGAGTCGCAGCTCGAGGAGATCTACTACCACGAGGTCCAGCCGACCGAAGGTGCGCCGGAGGGCGCCGACCCGCTCGGGTATCTGCGGGTC
>DATLQE010000341.1:0-4339 GCA_035535335.1 Lapillicoccus sp.
TCGCCGACGAGGATCGCCCCGCGCTGGCGGGAGTAGTTGTCGAGCAGCGTCCGCCGGTTGTCCGGGCGGGCGTTGATCGACGGGGCGTAGATCACCTGGATCAGCGTGGTCGAGATGAACAACGCCGCGAAGAGCAGCGCGACAACGGTTGAGACACGACGCAGGGGACCGTTCACGGCATGGCCACCACCTCGGTGGCGTCATCCGCCTGCTGGGTCTGCTGGTCGGGTCCGCCGACGAGCTCCTCGGTCTCCGGCCGCCGCGCCTGGTCGGAGATGCGGAGCAGGATCGCCATGAGCGTCCAGTTGGCCAGTAGCGACGACCCGCCCAGGGACATGAAGGGGGTGGTCAGGCCGGTGAGGGGGATGACCTTGGTGACGCCGCCGATGACGACGAACACCTGCAACCCGACCGAGAAGGCAAGGCCGAACGCCAGCAGCTTGCCGAACCCGTCCCGCACTCCGAGGGCGGTGCGGAGACCGCGCTCGACGAAGACCGCATACAGGGCGAGCAGGGCGGCCACGCCGAAGAGGCCGAGCTCCTCGCCGAAGCTGGCGAAGATGAAGTCGCTGTTGGAGAAGGCGACCAGCCAGGGCCGTCCTTGCCCGAGCCCGGTGCCGAAGAGACCGCCCGAGGCCATGCCCATGATCCCCTTGGCCAGCTGGTCGGACTGCTCCAGGGATGCCTGCGAGAACGGGTCGAGCCACAGCCCCACGCGCGACTGGACGTGGTCGAAGATCTTGTATGCGAGGTAGGCGCCGGCCGCGAAGAGGACCAGACCGATGGCGATCCAGCTGACCCGCTCCGTGGCGACGTAGAGCATCGCCACGAAGACGCCGAAGAAGAGCAGCGAGGAGCCCAGGTCCTTCTCGAAGATGAGGACGGCGAGACTGACCAGCCAGGCGATGAGGATCGGTCCGAGGTCGCGGCCGCGCGGGAAAGTGAAGCCCAGGACCTTCCGGCCGGCCAGAGAAAGCACGTCGCGGACCGACACGAGGTATCCCGCGAAGAAGATGATGAGCGCGATCTTGGCGATCTCACCGGGCTGGAAGCTGAGGGGTCCGATGCGGATCCAGATCCGCGAACCGTAGATCGTCGTGCCGATGCCGGGCAGCAGCGGCAGCAGCAGGAGGACGAGACCGACGGCCATGGCGGTGAACGTGTATCGCCGGAGCAGCCGATGGTCGCGAACGAAGACGAGGACCAGAGCCGCGACAACCACCGAGAGCGCGGTCCAGATCAGCTGCCGGCCGGCGTCGCTGTCGATGCCGGTCTGACCGGCGGCGAGGTCCAGTCGGTGGATCATCACCAGCCCGAAACCGTTGAGCAGCGTGGCGATCGGCAGCATCAGCGGGTCGGCGTAGGCCGCCCGCCACCGGACGATGATGTGGAAGGCCAAGGCCAGAGCGAGTAGGCCGCCGCCGATGGTGAGCAGCTGGGCGGGCACCGTCTCGCGGACGCCGAGGTCGACGCTGACCCAGGCCAGCAGCGTGAGGCCGACGGCGAAGACGGTGAGCAGCAGCTCCACCCCGCGACGCGTGCGCGGCGTGATCGTCTCGACCGTCGTTCTCATGGCGTCGATCCCGTCGTCAGGAACGGGCTCGGTGTCGTCGCGGCGCCGGAGGGTGTGCTCGACGTGGCCGAGGTCGACGGCGTGGGGAGGATGACGGGGTTCTGGCCGCAGGCAGTCCCCTGGGACGCCTGGTTTCGGCAGTCGGTGGCCGACGTCCGCAGGGTCTCCACCCGGGTGGTGGCGTCGGCGAGGCTGCCGAGTGGTGTGCCGGCGCTGACCACGTCCTGCACGTAGGTCGGCAGCTGGGAGACAGGGATGTCGGAGACCGAGTAGACGTGCGACAGGGTGAGCGGGCCGACGTTCTGGCCGACGCCCTGCCAGATGGCGACGTACCCGTCAGACGGCTTGACGTAGAACTGGTTCTGGGTCCAGGCCCACGCCCCGTAGGCCCCGCCGGCGAGGATCAGGAGGAGCGCGGCGACGAGGACCCCACGGCGCACCCAGACGACGCGTCTGGACCGTGGCTCGTCGGCGAGCACCGGCCCCTCGTCGTCGTCCTCTCCGCTCGGCGTTCGGACCGACCGGGCCAGGCTGGCGGCCTTCTCGGCCGGGCTGATCGGCAAACCCCGGGTCCGTTTGCCCTCCCTGTCGCGCAAGGACGCTGCGCCGACGATCTGCGGCGAGGTGCTGGGCGCCTCGGAACGGTGCAGGTCGACGACGTCGGCGACGACGACCGTCACGTTGTCGCGGGCGCTCGCCTTGAGGGCCACCTCGATGAGCCGGTCGGCGGCCTTGGACGGCGTCGGCGACTCGGTGAGGATCTCCTCGATGATGTCGCGCCGGACGAAGTCGCTGAGGCCGTCGGAGCACAGCAGGTAGCGATCTCCGGCTCTGAGCTCCCGCATCGACAAGTCCGGTTCGTCGTCCGGCTGTCCGGTCATGACCCGGGTGACGAGCGACCGCTGTGGGTGGTCCTCCGCCTCCTCGGCGGTGATCCGCTGCTCGTCGACCAGCTGCTGCACGAACGAGTGGTCCTTGGTGAGCTGGCTCAACGTCCCGTCGCGCAGCACGTATGCGCGCGAGTCGCCGATGTGCGCCATGGCCAGCTTGTTGCCGCTGCGGAGCATGGCGATCGTCGTGCTGCCCATCCCGCGCAGCTTCGGGTCGTCGTCCATGGCCCGGCGCAGGCTGGAGTTCGCCTCCCGGACCGACTTCTCGAGGGCGGGCAGGGCCTGCTCGGCGCCGATGCTCTCGCCGTCGAGCGGCGCCAGCTGGCCGACGATGAGCGAGCTGGCGACATCGCCCGCCGCGTGACCACCCATCCCGTCGGCGAGGACGAGCAGGTGGGGACCCGCATACCCGCTGTCCTCGTTCCTGGACTTCGGTCCCAGCCCGAGGTCGGTCCGCGCCGCGTAGCGCAGGGCGATCGCCATGGTTCAGCCCCGCAGTTCCAGCGTGGTGCGACCGATCCGGATCACCGTGCCGGACTCGACCGGGACGGCGCCGGTGATCTTGACGCCGCCGACCGTGGTGCCGTTGCGCGAGCCCAGGTCCTCGACGAACCAGCCTTCGGCGCGGGGGAAGATTCGGGCGTGCCGGCCCGAGGCGAACTCATCGTCGAGCACGAGCGTGCATTCCGGACCGCGGCCGATGAGGACACCCTGGCGGCCGAACGGCAGCGAGGTTCCGGCCATCTGTCCATCGGTGACGACCAGGCTGACGGGGTCCCGGCGACGTCGCGGGGCCCGCGCCGGCGGTGGAGCGGCGGCGGCTCCGGCGGCTGCGGCGCCGGCCGGCACCGGCGTCCGCGCCGGCGACGGAGGGGAGGAGCGGCGGTCGCGGCGGCTGCGCCGGGAGATGCGCGTGCCGTAGATGTCGCGCCGCAGGACCGCGGCCAAGGACAGTACGAACACCCAGAGCAGGGCGAGGAGGCCGAGACGGATGATCGTGTAGGTCAGCTCACTCACGTAGAACCCTCTCGCGCGACTCCGCGCTCTCTCCGGGCCCCGCTCGTCCCTCGCTCGTGTCCTCCCCCGCAAGCGGGAGGTACCCCCGGCTTCGCTGTCGTCACGCAGGTATCACCGCTTACCGGGCCGGAACACCGCATGGGTGCGCCCGATGGTGATCTCGTCCCCCTCGTCGAGCCGTGTGCTGGTGATGCGCTGACCGTTGACGAACGTGCCGTTCGTCGACCCCAGGTCGCGGATGGAGGTCACGAGGTGCGGTCCGTCGTTGGTCACGCGGATCTCACAGTGACGTCGCGAGACGCCTGGGTCGTCGAGGACGACGTCGGCCAGCTCGTCGCGCCCGATGACGGTGTGCGCGCCGATGAGCGGGTACCGCTCGCCGTCGATGACGAGCCACGGACGGGCGACGGGACTGGTCGTGGGCCGTTGGGGCGGCGGCGCCACGGGGGCGTTCTGGGCCGAGGGAGCCGGTTCGTGCCGGGGCGCCTGAGTGCTCGGGGCGATCGACCGCCGGCTGGTGGCGGGGCGCACCCGGAAGACGCCGGTCTCGAGCTCCTCGTCGCGGTGGAAGCTGATCTGCACGGGACCGCCCGGCTGGTAGCGCTGAGAGTCGGCGTGCTCCTGCGCGGCAGCCACCAGCTCGTCGGAGAGTGCCTCCTCGTAGCCGGACAGACGTTCGAAGTCGGTGCGGGAGAGCTCGATGGTGTAGAGGTTCGGAACCATCGTGCGGCCGTGGCCCATGACGGCGGCGCGGTCGTCCATGGCCCGCCGGATGGCGGAGGCCAGCTCGACCGGCTGGACCTCGGACTTGAACGCTTTGGCGAAGGCGCTGTTGACCGCTCGCTCCAGGCCGCGCTCG
>DATLQE010000342.1:0-4050 GCA_035535335.1 Lapillicoccus sp.
GCGGCGTCCGGGCCGTGTTCGTCGCCGTCGCCGCCGCGGTCGTCGCGGTGGCAGCGCTGGTCCTCCTGCCGATGGCGGCGGTCCGCCTTGCCCGGGCCTCGGCCCGGCACCGACGCCCCGCGCTGGTCGCCGTCGTAATCCTCGGGGGGGTGTGGGCAGTTCTCGCCGCGGTCGAAACCACCGTCGGACCGAACCTCCGGGTCGCCTCCGCGCAGACGTCCGCCGTCGCCGTCGACCATGTCCGGGACGTGAACCGAGGCATCGCCAGCCGCGCCGACTTCGAGCGGCTCGCCGCGACCGATCCGTATGCGGCGACATCGCCCGACCGCCTGCTCGCCGGTCTCACCGGCAAGGACGTCCTGGTGGTCTTCGTGGAGAGCTACGGCCGCGTCGCCCTCGAGGACCCGGCCCTCGCCCCGACGGTGACCGCGGCCCTCGACCGCGCCACGACGCGGCTCGGCGCCACGGGCTTCACCAGCCGCAGCGCCTATCTCACGTCGCCGACCTTCGGTGGCCTTAGCTGGCTGGCCCACTCCACGCTCGAGACCGGCCTGCCGATCAGCGACCAGGTTCGCTACAACGCCGTCCTCTCGAGCCAGCGGTTGACGCTGGCCTCCGCCTTCGGGTCGGCCGGGTGGCGCACCGTCCTCGTCAGCCCGGCCGACGAGGCGGACATCTCGCCGGTCACGAGCTTCTACGGCTACGACGCGCTCTACGACGGACCGAGCTTCGACTACCGGGGTCCGAAGTTCGGGTACGCGCCGGTGCCGGACCAGTTCACCCTTGCCACTGTCGCGCAGCGCGAGCTCAGCCCCGGGCCGCGGCCACCGCTCATGGCGGAGATCGACCTCGTGTCGAGCCACACCCCGTGGGCCCCGCTGCCGCGGCTGCTGGACCCGGCCGCGCTCGGCGACGGCTCCGCATACCAGTCCGTCCTGGAACAGGCGCCCTCGGCCGACGCGGTCTGGAGCGACCCGGCCAAGGTGAAGCAGGCGTACGCCGACTCCGTCGCTTACGCGCTCGACTCGCTCACCACCTTCGTGGAGAACGCGCACGACGACAACCTCGTCCTCGTCGTCCTCGGAGACCACCAGCCGTCCGCCGTCATCTCCGGCGAGGGCGCGAGCCACGACGTCCCGATCTCGGTCATCGCCAAGGATCCCGCGGTCCTCGACCGGACGACGAGCTGGAACTGGCAGCCGGGCCTGCGACCCGGTCGTGACGCCGTCGTCTGGCCGATGGACGAGTTCCGGGACCAGTTCTTCATGGCCTTCGGGACCGGCTGAAACACCACTCGATGTCGAACGCAATTGATGCGGCCGTGCGGTCGCAGCCAACGGCTACGGTGTGCGCATGGCCCGCGTGTCGAGCATCCTCATCTACCCCGACCGGGAGCAGCCGGGGCAGACGCTGGGGACCTCGTACGTATCGCGCGACGGCCTCGACGGCGACCGTCGGAAGAAGTCGCCGGTGCATCTCGTCGCGGTGGGCGACTACATCGACCTCCACCCGCGAGCCAACCTCATCGTCGACATCGAGTCGGAGGCGCTGCACGGCCTGGTCGGACGCCGGCTGCGCATCGGCAGCGTCGAGCTCGACGTCACATCGTTGGCGGGGGACTGCGCCGGCGTTTACGCGGGCGTGCCGGTCCCGGGGGACGTCTCGGTCGGCGACGAGGTGCTCGTCGGGGTCAGTTCCGAATAGCACGTGCGTAACCGCGATGGGCTAGTTACCCGCTGGTAACCTAGCCTCCATGCCCGCCTCGACCACCCGCCGCGCCACCCGACCCCGCACCACCACGACGCCGTCCGCTGGCCGGTCCTCAGGCCTGTCCGGAGGTCGGTCCGCCACCCGCAGAGCCGCGATCCTCGGCGGGAACCGCATCCCCTTCGCCCGGGCCAACGGCCCGTACGCCAAGGCGTCCAACCAGGACATGTTGACGACGGCGCTCGAAGGCCTGGTGGCTCGGTTCGGGCTGGCGGGAGAGCGGCTCGGCGAGGTGGCCGCCGGTGCGGTGCTCAAGCACAGCCGAGATTTCAACCTCACCCGCGAGGCGGTCCTCGGCTCGTCGCTCGCGTCGACGACACCGAGCTACGACGTGCAGCAGGCGTGTGGCACGAGCCTCGAGACGACCATCCTCGTCGCCAACAAGATCGCGCTGGGCCAGGTCGAGTCCGGCATCGCCGGTGGCGTGGACTCCGCATCCGATGCGCCCATCGCCGTCAGCGAGGGCCTGCGCAAGGCGCTGCTGCGAGCCAACGCCGCCCGCTCGGCTGTCGACCGCGCCAAGGCGTTCGCTGCGATCCGCCCTGGTCACCTGGTGCCTTCGGCCCCGCGGAACGTCGAGCCGCGGACCGGGCTGTCGATGGGCGAGCACATGGCCATCACGACCAAGGAGTGGGGCATCACGCGCGAGGCCCAGGACGAGGTCACCCTGCGCAGCCACCAGCGGCTGGCCGCCGCATATGACTCAGGGTTCTTCGACGACCTGGTCACGCCGTATCTCGGCGTCTCGCGTGACACCAACCTGCGTCCCGACACGTCGCTGGAGAAGCTGGGCGCCCTCGCGCCCGTGTTCGGCACGGGCGAGGGCGCCACCATGACGGCCGGCAACTCGACGCCTCTCACCGATGGTGCCGCGGCGGTGCTGCTCGGCAGCGAGGAGTGGGCGGCGGCGCACGGCCTGGCGCCACTGGCGTACCTCGTCGACGCGGAGACCGCGGCCGTCGACTACGTCCACGGAGGAGAGGGACTGCTGATGGCGCCGTCCTATGCGGTGCCACGGCTCCTCGCGCGGGTCGGGATGAAGCTGCAGGACTTCGAGCTGGTCGAGATCCACGAGGCGTTCGCGGCGACGGTCCTGACGACGCAGGCCGCGTGGCTCGACGAGGCGTTCTGCCGCGACCGCCTCGGCTTGGACGCTCCGATCGGCGCCATCGACCAGGACCGTCTCAACGTCACCGGGTCCTCGCTGGCGACCGGACACCCGTTCGCGGCGACCGGCGCCCGGATCGTCGCCACGTTGGCAAAGCTGTTGCAGGACCGGGGTTCGGGGGCTCGTGGGCTGATCTCGATCTGCGCGGCCGGCGGGCAGGGCGTGGTCGCGGTCCTCGAGGCAGCCTGACCCGTGGCCGATACTTACAGCGACCTGGTCAACAGCAGGGTCGGCAAGCAAGTCGCGTCCCGGCTCGGCCTGCCGAGGCCGGCCCGGCTCCGTCGGTATGCGCCGGGGGAGCCCCTCGTCCCCGGTCCGGTCCTCGTGGGAGGTATCGGGACGGCACCGCTGGCGGCCCGCGCGGCCGACGTCCTGCGCGATGAGTCGGTTGAGGTCGTGTCCGCCGTCGAGGACGGAGCGCGGGTCGGCGCCGTCGTCCTCGACGTGTCCCGGGCAACCCAGCTGACCGATCTCGACGTCTTCCGGACGCTGCTCGGGCCGGCGTTGAAGCGGCTGGCTCCGAGTGGACGCGTCGTGGTGTTCGCCGGATCCGTGTTGATGTCGGAGACCGATCCGATGCTGCGCGCGACCCGCCGGGCGGTCGAGGGTGTCGTGCGGTCGCTCGGCAAGGAGCTGCGGGCCGGCGCCACCGCCAACCTCGTCACCGTCGTCGAGGGGGCGGAGGCCAACGCCGACGCCGCGCTGCGGTTCTTCCTGTCCGGGCGCTCCGCCTATGTCGACGGCCAGGTCGTCACCGTTGGCGCGGCGAACGGCGGGCCGACGACGGCACCGGCCGACTGGCGTACCCCCCTGGCCGGCAAGGTGGCGGTGGTCACCGGCGCCGCTCGTGGGATCGGTTCGGCGATCGCCGACGTGCTTGCCCGCGACGGCGCCACGGTGGTCGGCGTCGACGTCCCCGCGGCTGGGGAAGCGTTGGCCCGCAACGCGAACCGGCTGGGTGGGACCGCGCTGCAGCTCGACGTGACGGCGCCGGATGCCGGGCGGCGGATCGTCGACCACGCCCGGAGCCGGCACGGGTCTCTCGACATCGTGGTCCACAACGCGGGGATCACCCGCGACAAGCTGCTGGCCAACATGGACGAATCGCGATGGGC
>DATLQE010000343.1:0-2155 GCA_035535335.1 Lapillicoccus sp.
CCGCGATGCGCGGGCGGTCCGCCACCCGCCGCCGACGCCCGACAGCGCCGGACGACTGGACCGCCAGCCCACGGCGGTCGTGGTCGGTGGCGGCATCGCCGGGCTGGCGGCGGCGACCGGCCTGGCCGAACGCGGGGTGGCGGTCACTCTCGTCGAGGCGGCGCCCAGGCTGGGCGGGCGGGTTCGGGCCTGGCCCGTGCAGGCCGACGGCAGCGCGACCACGATGAGCCGGGGGTTCCACGCGTTCTTCCGGCAGTACTACAACCTGCGGGCGCTGCTCCGGCGGACCGACCCGACGCTCTCGCGGCTTCGTGCGGTGCGGGACTATCCGCTGGTGCTGGCCGGCGGGCACACCGACTCGTTCGCTGGTCTGCCGACCCGGCCGCCGCTGAACCTCATGGCGTTCGTCGCCCGCAGCCCGACCTTCACCCTGCGGGACTTGGCCCGAGTGAACGCCGACGCCGCCCTCGCGCTGCTCGACGTCTCGTTCCCGCGGACCTACGAGGACTATGCGGGTCGGAGCGCGGCCGAGGTCCTCGACGAGCTCCGGTTTCCTGACGGGGCCCGGCATCTCGCGCTCGAGGTGTTCGCCCGGTCGTTCTTCGCGGACCCCCGGGAGTTCTCGGGTGGCGAGCTCGTGGCGATGTTCCACACGTACTTCCTCGGCTCCGCCGAGGGGCTGCTCTTCGACGTGCCCTACGACGACTATGACACTGCGCTGTGGGCGCCGCTGGGTCGTCATCTCGAGAGCCTCGGGGTGCGCGTCGTCATGCCCGTGAAAGCCACGGCGTTGGAGGACCGCCGCGAGCGCGTGGGGGTTGGTCTCGAGGACGGCGCCACCGTCGAGGCCGACGTGGTGGTGCTGGCCACCGACCAGGAGCCACTGCAGGGGCTCGTGGCGTCGGCGGAGTGGTTGGGGAACGAGCCGTGGCGGATGCGTGTGGCCGAGCGGCGCACCGCACCGGCCTTCGCGGTGTGGCGGCTGTGGTTCGACCGGCCGGTTCGCGAGGGTACGCCGCCGTTCCTGGCGACGAGCGGGTTCGGCCCGTTGGACAACGTCTCCGCAGTGCACCGGTTCGAAGCCGGCGCCGCGCGGTGGGCGCGCACCCGGAGGGGCAGCGTCGTAGAGCTGCACGCATACGCGCTGCCCGACGGCACCGACGAGGCGGCACTGCGCGTGGAGCTGCGGAACCAGCTCCGAGAGCTGCACCCCGAGGTCGACCGGGCGACGGTCGTCCACGAGGAGTGGCTGGTTCGGGACGACTGTCCGCTGATTGGTACCGAACCGTGGGCCGACCGTCCCGAGGTCCGGACGCCGGACCTGCGGGTCACGCTGGCCGGCGACGGGATCCGCTGCGACTACCCCGTCGCGTTGATGGAGCGGGCGGCGACGACCGGCTGGATGGCGGCCAACGCCCACCTGGCCCGGTGGGGCCTGCGTGGACACGAGCTGTGGACGGTCCCGATGGACGGCCGCCACCGCGTGGTCCCGCACCTCCGCCGCGCGCTTTCATCTTCCAGACTCACGTTGTCCTGAGTTCGGGGCCGTTTCGGACCCTCAGATCGGCAACAACAGGAGCCTGGAAGATGGCAACAGCAGGGGGTCAGGCGCCGAAGTCGTCGCCGCGGGCGCGAAGCAGGTAGCGGCGCTCGGCGTAGGCCATGTCGTCCACCCAGAGGCGGGCGGCGGTCCGCTTCATCGGCGGTTTGACCAGCGCTTGGACCCGCCGCGCGATGTCGAAGCCGGTGCGCGGGGAGTAGGCGATCGTCGCCTCGGTCATCATCGTTCGCGGGCGGCCCCACGGGTCCGGCCCGATCGGCGTGGCGTGCGTCTCGACCACGCTCCCGGCGCCTTCACCGTCGACGATCGTCATGACGATGGTCCGCGCGTCCGGGCAGGCGAACTCCGCGCGAACCGGCACCCCGAGCCGCGGCGTGAGCCGGAACGTCACGTCGACGACCAGCACCTTGTCGTCGCTCGCGTCGTCGTCGACGACGAGGTGGCTGAACGCATACGGGTGGTACCACGCCCCGTGCCACGGGTCGAGCCGGTTCGCGATGATGTCCTGCGGCTCACAGACGCCGGGGATCTCGACGACCGCGGCGATGGAGCCCTCCATCGGCGGTCGGTCGGTCAGGGTCGGCCGGTCGGTGG
>DATLQE010000344.1:0-2667 GCA_035535335.1 Lapillicoccus sp.
CCCACCACGAGGCGATGCTGTTCTTCGTCGTCAACGGCATCGGCCTCGTCATCTCGACGCTGTGGCTCAACTTCTCCCACGACGTTCTCAACCTCACCTCGCGGGGTGCGGTCAACGTCAACACGATCATCGGCATCGGGCAGGCGACGATCTTCCGGTTCTGGGCGTACCGCCAGTTCGTCTTCGCCGGAGAGCACGTGGGCGACCCCGAGCCGGAGGAGGTCGGCGTCGCGGGACCGCCGAGGGCATCAGACGAGCAGAGCCACCGCCAGCCCTGACCTGACGTCCGGGTCTGGGCGGCGGCGCCGGCGGAGGTTCAAGCACGGTCGTCACCGCACGGGCACGTTCCACCGTGCCGGCGCCGTGACGAGGGTGCCCGGACCTCAGCCGACCAGTCGGTGAGCCCGTTGAACGGCCGCGTCGACCCGCCGGTTCAGGGCGGGGAAAGCATGCATGTCGGACCAGATCACCCGCACGAAGCCATAGTCGAGTTCGCGGACATGGTCCTCGCGGACCTTCTCCGCGGCGACGACGTCGGCCGGTTGCGAGCCAAGCGTGAATGGTGACCGCCGCCCGTACTTGACGAAGCCGTCGAACTCGATGGCGACGCGCGCCTCCTCGAGAAGGAAGTCGACCACGGCGAGGAAGGCTCTGTCCTCGACGCGGAACTGGGAGACCGGGTGGTATCCCATCAACCACAACGCCCAGCGGAGCCGCGTCTCGCCCGGCGACTCGGCTCGAGCGTCGGTGTGGTGGAGCATCGACCGGACCGCCACCGTGCGAGGTCCGGTTACTCGAGTGCACGCCTCCATGAGGTGGTCAAGGCTCACGAGCCCTCGATGCAGCGCGGCATCTCCGGCCACCAGCGCGGCCATCGGGCCGTTCTCGACACCAGACTGGACAACCGCCGTGGAGATGTCGATGACGCCGTCGCACGTCGACGAGCCCGGCACACACTGGTGGACGGTGAGCCCCGTGCGCCGACGGGAATTGGTGTCGTCGATGCGGGTCAGGTGAACCTGGCGTAGGTCCGCGGCGAACGCCGGCAGGTCGTTCCGCACCAGGGCACTGTGATGGCTGGCCACCGCGCGTCCGGAGACGGCCCGCACCGCCGCCCTGGTTCGAGCGACGTGCAGGAGCCGCCGGCGTTCCCACGGGCCGCGGTCATCTGGCGTGGACACCGCAGACGGCAAGCAGTACCACCCGCGCGCCAGATGAACGACCTGTCCATCGTCGGCCATTCGAGCAAGGTCGCGCTTGCTCAGGCCGGCGGCGAGCGCATCGCTCGTGCTCAGCAGTCCGTTTAGGTCCGCCACCGCCGGCCAGCCGTCCACCGTCGCCATGACGGTCGAGCATGGTCGCGGCGACGTGGTCGTGGCATCGAGATCGTCGGTGCTGTGGACGGCGGGACGGCCTGGACTGGCCATGTGGAAAGAAGCGGGCACGGTCGTCACAGCAGGGGCATGTTCGAACGTGCCCGTCAGGTGACGAAGGTGCTCGAACCTCGTGATGGGGCGTGAACGGATGCCTCAGGGGCGTCTAGCGGCTCAGCGGCCGTCGGCCTCGGAGAGGAACAGCGCGAACCGGGCCGGCTGGGCCGACACGAGGTCGAGCCGCCCGCCGTTGGACTCCGCGAGGTCCCGGGCCAGCGCCAGGCCCAAGCCGGTGCTCTGGCCACGCCCGCTGCTGACCGAGCGCTCGAAGATGTGCGGGGCGATCGTCGCGGGTACCCCCTCGCCCTGGTCGCTGACCTCGACGACCACCGATGGACCGCTGCGCCGCGCCTGCATCTCGACGGTCCCGCGGCCGTGTACGAGGGAGTTCTCCAGCAGCGTGCTCAGCACCTGGCTCAGCGCGACCGGTGTGGACTTGACCACCAGGCCACGCTCCCCGTGGACCCGGACGCTGCGCCGGGCCTGCTCGAACGCCGGCTGCCACTCGCGCTGCAGCGCAGCGATGACCGAGTCGAGCGACACCTCGGGCCGCGGCGCGTCGTTGCTGCGGCGGCTGCGCATAAGGAGGTCGTCGACGACCCGGGTGAGCCGCTCGACCTGCTCCATGGCGATCCCGGCCTCCTCGTGGACGACCTCGGGATCGTCCGACACCGAGATCTCCTCGAGCCGCATGAGCAGCGCGGTGAGCGGCGTCCGCAGCTGGTGTGAAGCGTCCGAGGCGAACTCGCGCTCGGCCGCGAGCGACTTGGTCACCTGCTGGGCGCTGCGGGTCAGGACCACCGAGACCCGGTCGACCTCGGGGATGTCGGAGCGGATCGGGTCGAGCTTGGTCGTCCCCTCGCCGAGCTGCTCCGCCGCTTCGGCCAACCGGGTGAGCGGCTGGGCCAGGCGTCGGGACATCCGCTGGACCAGCGCCAGAGCCACCGCGACGATCACCAGAGCGATGAGGAGCACGCCGCCCAGCAGCTGCAGGCTCCGGTCGATCGGCGTCTGGGCGAGCCACCTGGCCACCAAAGCCGGACGCTGGGTGACGACCCAGACTCCGAGCACCGACAGCGGCAGCAGGACGACGAGCATCGCCGCGATCACCGCATACGCCGTGGTGCGCACGAGCTGGCGGCGCATCCGGGATCAGTCCTCGGAGCGCTCGAACCGGAAGCCGACGCCACGCACGGTCGAGATGTACCGCGGCTGGGTCGCGTCGTCACCGAGC
>DATLQE010000345.1:0-2154 GCA_035535335.1 Lapillicoccus sp.
CCCCGAGAGGCCGTCCGTGGACGGCTTGGAGGAGAAGTGGGCGCAGGTATGGAAGGAGCAGGGGACCTACACGTTCGACCGAGTGCGGGCGCTGGCTGGAAGCCGTGAGCAGATCTGGGCCGTCGACACGCCGCCGCCCACGGCGAGCGGCTCGCTCCACGTCGGCCACATCTTCGGTTACACCCAGGCGGACTGCATCGCCCGCTACAAGCGGATGTCCGGGCTCGAGGTGTTCTACCCGATCGGCTGGGACGACAACGGCCTGCCCACCGAACGGCGCGTGCAGAACTACTACGGCGTACGCGGCGACGCGACACTTCCCTACGACGCCGACTTCGTGCCGCCGCACGAGGGCGGGGCGTCCGACAAGGCCGCCGACCACGTGCTGGTGAGCCGGCGCAACTTCAACGAGCTCTGCGAGGTCCTCACCGTCAAGGACGAGGTCCTCTTCGAGGAGACGTTCCGCCGGCTCGGCCTCGCCTACGACTGGGACATCAGCTACCGCACCATCGACGACCGCTCCCGGGCGGTCAGCCAGGCGTTCTTCCTCCGAAACCTCGCCCGCGGGGAGGCCTACCAGGCCGAGGCGCCGGGCCTCTGGGACGTGACCTTCCATACCGCGGTCGCGCAGGCCGAGCTCGAGGCCCGGGACTACCCCGGCGCATATCACCGCGTCGCCTTCCACCGCTACGACGGCGAACCGGTCTACATCGAGACCACCCGGCCCGAGCTGCTTCCAGCGTGCGTCGCCCTCATCGCCCACCCCGACGACGAGCGGTATGCGTCGCTGTTCGGCACCACCGTGACGTCGCCGGTGTTCGGGGTCGAGCTTCCGGTGCTGTCGCACCCGCTCGCCGAGATGGACAAGGGCGCTGGCATCGCGATGTGCTGCACCTTCGGCGACCTCACCGACGTCCAGTGGTGGCGCGAGCTGCAGCTGCCGACCCGCTCGATCGTGACGCGCGACGGCCGGATCCAGGCGGAGACACCGGCGTGGATCACCACCGACGAGGGACGCGCGACGTTCCGCGCGATGGCCACCAAGACGATCTTCTCGGCACGCACAGCCGTGGTCGACGCTCTGCGCGAGTCGGGCGACCTAGCGGGCGATCCCGTTCCCACTCAACGGAAGGTGAACTTCTACGAGAAGGGCGACCGCCCCCTCGAGATCGTCACGTCGCGGCAGTGGTACATCCGCAACGGCGGTCGCGACGAGGCGATCCGCGAGGAGTTCCTCGAGCGCGGGCGGGAGCTGGACTTCCACCCGGGGTTCATGCGGTCGCGGTACGAGAACTGGGTGGGTGGGCTCAACGGCGACTGGCTGATCAGCCGGCAGCGGTTCATGGGAGTGCCGATCCCCGTGTGGTATCCGGTGACCGACGCCGGGAAGGTCGACTACGACCACCCCATCCTGCCGGCCGAGGACGCGCTGCCGGTCGACCCCGCGGCCGAGGCTCCCGCCGGCTTCGACGAGGAGCAGCGCGACCGGCCAGGGGGTTTCCACGGTGACCTCGACGTCATGGACACCTGGGCCACGTCGTCGCTGACGCCGTACATCGCGGGCGGCTGGCAGTCGGATCCCGAGCTGTTCTCGGCGATCTTCCCGATGGACCAGCGGCCGCAGGGCCACGACATCATCCGGACCTGGCTGTTCTCCACCGTGGTGCGGGCGCACTACGAGTTCGACTCGCTGCCGTGGCGGCACGCGACGGTCAACGGGTTCATCCTCGACCCCGACCGCAAGAAGATGAGCAAGTCCAAGGGCAACGCGACGACGCCTCTGGAGATGCTCGTCGAGCACGGCAGCGACGGCGTCCGCTACTGGGCGGCCTCCGCCCGGCTGGGCATCGACGCCGCCCTCGACACCGCCCAGATGAAGGTCGGCCGGCGCTTGGCCATCAAGGTGCTCAACGCCAGCCGGTTCGCGCTGTCGTTTGGCGACGTCGGGGAGGCGCTCGACAACTGCGCCCTGGCCGAGCTGGTCACCGAACCGTTGGACCGGTCCATGCTGGCCAGCCTCGGCGAGGTCGTGGACCTGGCCACGACCGCGAACGAGGCGCTCGACTACACCCGGGCCCTCGAGGTGACGGAGTCCTTCTTCTGGTCGTTCTGCGACGACTACCTGGAGCTGGTCAAGGACCGGGCCTACGGCCG
>DATLQE010000346.1:0-3059 GCA_035535335.1 Lapillicoccus sp.
CGACGGCGGCCTGGGCCGACGCGGTCGTCGCGGCGGCGCCGGCCGCCGTCCAATCCCTCGTCGCCGAGCTGGCCGTCGCCCCGTTGCCCGTCACGCCGGACCGCGCCACGGGTCTCCCGAGCCGCCGGTATGCGGCGTCGCTGGTCGCGCGCCTGCGCGAGGTGGCGCTCCGCCGGCAGGTGGCGGACACCCTCAGCCAGCTGCGCCGGCTCGACAATGCCCCAGAGCCGGACGTCGCCGCGTCGCGGGAGGTCGGGCTGCGGCTCCAGGCGTTGCAGCGCGAGCTCGCGGACCTCCGCGACGAGCAGGAGGCCTGATGCGACTGTCACTGAGGGGACGACGGTCCGACGACCTCCCGGCGGACGTCGTCGCGGCGCTGCGCGAGGCTGACGGCGGCAAGGTGCTGTCGGCGGCGCCCGACGCCGACTCCCGGGCCTGGGTGGTGGCGAGCCTTTACGAGCTCGCGCTCGTCGATCCAGGCCGGCCGGCCGGAGAGGCGCTGGTCTGGGCCCGACCGTGGCACGAGGTCGACGCCGGGGCGTGGAGCCGGGAGGCGGCGACCTTGACGGTGACCTGGGCGGACCGCACCCGACCCACGCAGTGGCGCCTCGGCGACGGGATGCGGGAGCGGGTGTTCCTCCAGACGCTGCGCGAACGGGTCCAGGCCAGCGTGGTGCTCGGGGAGGAGCTGCCGCTCAGTGGCCGCCGGACGGGTCGAGCGGTGATCCGGCAGAACCTGCGGACCGGTGAGCTGGTGCAACAGGTGGTCCTCGGGCGAGGCGTCCGGGAGGACGACGAGGTGGCGGCCGTGGTGGCCCGGACGCTGGCCTGGCTGCGAGAGCAGGTCGGGATGCCGCAGCCCTGAGCACGTCGGGCCGCCACGGTGACCCTGCGCGAAGTCGGCGATGGCAGCGATCGGGGCGCATACCGCGGCGATTCAACGATCGGGCGCTCGAGTTGCTAACCTTTCCCGCGCACGTCGCCGAGCGCACGCGGTCCCCTATAGCTCAATTGGCAGAGCAGCTGACTGTTAATCAGCAGGTTCTTGGTTCGAGTCCAAGTGGGGGAGCCAACACGGCCCGCCTCCCGACGCCGGATGTCAGCGGCGGCCGCCCACCGGCTCGTCGAGGTCCTCGCCGGGGACCTCCACCGCTGACAGCTCCACATCGCCCGCGACGAGGATGGTCTGCGCACCTCCGCCGCCGGCGCCGATCGTGGCGCGGCCGCGCTGCCGCAGCCGCCGCTCGACGTACGCGGCCAGGGTGGTCAACGCGTAGTTGATGACGATGTAGATCCCGGCGATGACGATCATCGCCGGGACAATGTTGCCCCAGGTCGAGCCGATGCGCTGGTAGTTCGTCAGTAGCTCGTTGTAGGTGATGATCTGGCCGAGCGCGGTGTCCTTGAGGACCACGACGAGCTGCCCGACCAGCGCTGGGAGCATCGCGGTGACGGCTTGGGGCAGCTGGATCGAGCGAAGGGTCTGCCCGCGCGTCAACCCGATGGAGAGGCCGGCCTCCGCCTGACCCCGGGGCAGGCTCCCGACGCCGGACCGCAGCAGTTCGGCGACGACCGACCCGTTGTAGAGGGTGAGGCCCGTGACCACGGCCGCGAGCGGGTTGACGTCGGAGACGAAGATGTTGTTGTAGGAGTAGAAGTAGAACGCCCCGAGCATCATCACGAGGACGGGAACCGAGCGGAAGAACTCGATGACGACGGTGCAGACCCACCGGATCGGCGCGACGTGCGACATCCGGCCGGTACCGAAGACGAACCCGAAGATGCCGGCCAGGACGATCGAGATCGCTGCAGCCTTGAGGGTGTTGGCCAGGCCGGGCAGCAGGTAGTCGATCCAGACGTTGGCATCGATGTCGTTGACCTCGATGCCGATGAACATGGCCCACTTGTCGGGGGCCAGGTTGCCATGGACGCCGAGCTGGTAGAGGACGAAGGCGAGGAAGGCCAGCACGACGACGCTGCCGACGATGGCGGCGAGACGGTAGCGAACCCGTGCCTTCGGACCCGGCGCGTCGAAGAGGGCGGAGGTACTCACCGTCGCACCGCCAGCCGGCTGGAGAGGTAGCTCGTCAACAATCCCATCGGCAGGGTGATGATGACGAACCCGATCGCCACAACGAGCACGATGGCCAACGCCAGGTCTGACCGGAACTCCGTCATCTCGCGTTGGAGGCCCGCGATCTCGGCCACGCCGATGGCCGTGGCGACGGTGGTGTTCTTCGTCAACGCGATGAGGGTGTTGCCGAGCGGGGTGATCGCACCGCGGAAGGCCTGCGGCAGCATCACCTCGCGAAGACTCTGACCGAAGGTCAGCCCTACGGAGCGCGCCGCTTCGGCCTGGCCGGGCGGCACGGTGTTCACGCCACT
This sequence comes from Lapillicoccus sp., assembly GCA_035535335.1. GTDB lineage: Bacteria > Actinomycetota > Actinomycetes > Actinomycetales > Dermatophilaceae > Lapillicoccus. The sequence goes on from DATLQE010000346.1 coordinate 2,386, forward strand.
GCGCAGCGCCTCGCAGACAAAGGCGGCGTGGTAGACGGAGAGTCCGATGATCGCCCAGATGATGTTGTTGCGCACCAGGTCGTCGCTCAGGCCGAAGCCGAGGTTGACGATCATGACGATGTTGCAGGCGATGATGATCAACGTCAGCGGCGTGTTGCGGACAATGTTGACGTAGAGGGCGCCGACCCGCTGCAGCAGCGGTACCGGCGACACCCGGAGGACCGCCATCACGGTGCCGATGACCAGTGAGCCGATGGCGGAGAAGAACGTCAGCAGCAGCGTCATCCCGAACGCCGCGAAGACGTTGTACTGGGACAGCAGCTCACTCATGAGGCCTTCGTCCTCCCGTCGGGGGCGTCCGTCGAGGTCAGGTCATGACCAGCCGAGGGTATGCCGCCCGCCGGGTGAGCGGGCGGCATACCGCACTGCGTGTTCGCTAGCCGGTGGCCCCGCCGGAGGAGCCGCACGCCGCCGGAGTGGGCGGGTTCCCGGCGCCCGGCTTGAAGCCGGACGGGCCGAGGTTCTTCTCGACGGCCTTCTGCCACTCGCCCGAGCTGATCCACTTCTTGACCGCGTCGGTGACCTTCTGGCACAGCGCGGTGTCGCCCTTGGGGAGCCCGACGCCGTAGTTCTCCGTCGAGAACGTCTGGCCGACGACCTTGAGCTGGCCCTTG
>DATLQE010000347.1:0-2280 GCA_035535335.1 Lapillicoccus sp.
CGATCGGTCTGGCGGTCGTCGTCCTCGTGGCGCGGGTCGTCCCAGATCTCGTCGTCGACGTCGACGACGACGTCCTTATCGACATCAGCCGGCTGTCGGTGACGAGCTGGTCGCCGCGGGAGGCTCGCCGGCCGCGGCGTCGCGGCTGGCGGATCGACGACTCCGCCGTCGGTTCTGTCATGGTGGCAGCCAGCGTCGAGCAGCTGGCGACGCTGGTCGGGCTGGCCGCGGTTTCAACGGGATGCAGCGCGGTGCTCCTGGGCGTCCTCGCCACCCGGTCGACGGCCTCGCCGCTGTCCGTGCAGCTGCTGCTCGCCGCGGCCGCGGTGGCGCTGACCCTCACCGCCCGCGCATATCGGCGCCGCCGGGACCGGACCCTGCTGCGGCTCGCCGCCCTCGCCCCGGCGCTCGCGCTCGCGATCCCCGCCGCGGTAGACCCGGGCCCGACCTGGGGTGTCGTCGCGCCGGCTCTCGCCGTGGTCGTGGCGCTGGGCCTGGTCGGGCTAGCCATGGCGCTGGGCAGCGGGTTCCGGTCACTGTGGGCGAGCCGGTTGGCCGACCTGCTCGAGCTGCTCGGGTTGGTGTCGGTGCTGCCGCTCGCGTTCTGGGCGGCGGGCCTGGTCGAACGGGCCATGGCGCTCTTCGTCTGACTCAGCCGGACGGCGGCTGGGTGCATACCCGTCCGCGGGACCGGTGAGGTGCTCATCTGGGGGCTGAGTACGCGCACTCAAATCGCCTCTGACCGGCACATTCATGCTCGCCCAAACCTTGTCGCGGGATGGGTGGTCCGGCATTGTCACATCGCGGAACAGGGAGATGGAGGCGGGTCGCGAGACCTCGCGCACCGCCCGTTTCACCACCGAAAGAGGACACACACCATCCCCGACTGGGGAAGCCAAGGAGGGGCCGATGTCAACCACTCAGCAACGGCAAGGCGCACAGAAGGCCGCTGCCGGCAAGGTCCGCACCAAGGAGTCCGAGTTCCAGCAACAGCTGAAGACCCTCCTCGGCCAGGCGCAGGGCTTGCGCCCCGAGTACAAGGGCCCCGCGGCGGACGCCTTCTTCACGCTGGTGGGCAACTGGCTCGAGGACGCCGAGACGATCGTCAGCAGCATGGAGCACTTCGCGGACAACCTCGACCAGCAGGAGTCGACGGTCAACGCCCAGCAGGACCAGTCCGCCGCAGGCTTCAGCAAGGCCGCCACGCGGCTGTCCACGTCGGTCAAGTAACCGAGCCGATCTCGACACGGAAGGCAGAAGGACATGGGAGACCTGATCAAGGTCGGCAAAGGCTCGCTGGAGGGCATGGCCGCCGACATCAAGAGCACGCACAACCAGCTCAAGTCCGGCTTCGAGGACCTGAGCGGCGAGTTGCTCCGGACGCTTCCGGAGTGGGGCGAGGGCACCGCTTCGCGGCAGGCCTACGACCAGTTCAAGAAGAAGGTCGACAACCTCTTCCAGGAGATGTTCGACGCGGTGGCGAAGATGCCGCCGGTCGTCATCCAGGCGGCCGACGAGGCCCAGGCGACGGAGAACCGCAACACGGGGATGTGGGGCTGACGACGGTCGCCCGCAGCGGATACGGGCCGCTCCGATTCGGTGGGACGGCCCGTCCGCGCCATGTGTGAGACTGCCCGAGCCGGACTGCATGACGGCCTGGCAACACGGGGAAGTTGGAGGAGGGCTCGTGAACATCGCGATGAGGCCGGACGTCGTCCTGGCGGCCGCGAAACGGAACGACGCCAACACCGCGGAGGCCGTCAAGGCCGCCCAGGACGCCGTGCAGGCCCTGGTCGTCCTCAAGGGATACGAGATCTTCGGCACGTCCCCGTCGGGGAAGTCCACCGACGCGGTCTTCGCCAAGGCGTCGGGAGTGATCGACGAGCTGATCGGCGAGGTCAACCAGGCGATCACGGTGTTGACCCAGAACCTCCATGCGTCCGTCGACGCCGTGGTTCGCGACCAGGAGGTCTCGCAGGTCGACTACACGACGCTGACCAAGGCCAACCGGGACCGGGTCGACACCCTCGGCGACACCGGGATCAAGCCGGGGGACGAGAACTACGTCCAGCCGGCCGCCTCGGATCCGGCGTCGGCCGCCGGTCAGCCGAGTGACCCGGAAGCCACTACCGATCCGGGCACCCAGTCCGGGACCGAGCCCGGTTCCGACCCGGACGCGGCGAGTACGCCGAGCTGAGGTCCGGTACCCCTCGTGTCCAGGCGGCTGCTCGCGGCGCTGGCCACCGTTGCGGTGTCCGGCGTCGTCGGGGTGTCCGCCGT
>DATLQE010000348.1:0-3223 GCA_035535335.1 Lapillicoccus sp.
ACCGCATACACCTCGGCCTGTGCGGCGTTGACGATGTCTTCGACGTCGCCGCCACCCTGCGCGTATCCGAGCTGGACGATCTTCGTACCGGCCTCGACCAACCGGCGGAGGACGGCGCGTTCGGCGACGATCTGCGCGTAGTACCCGGCGTTCGCCGCTGTCGGCACCGAGGAGATCAGCTGGTGCAGGTATGCCTGTCCGCCCACCCGGCCGATGTCGCCGCGCTTGCCCAGCTCGTCGGCGACGGTGATCGCGTCGGCCGGCTCGCCGCGGCCGTACAGCGACAGGACGGCGTCGAAGATCGCCTCGTGCTGCGGGCGGTAGAAGTCGGCCGCGCGGAGGACCTCGACGCAGTCGGCGATCGCGTCCTTGGACAGGAGCATCCCGCCGAGCACGGACTGCTCGGCGTGCAGGTCCTGGGGAGGCAGCCGGTCGTCGGCCGGCGCGTCCCGCTGCTGCGGAAAGAGCTCCTGGATGGTCACCTGGTCGCCACCGCTTGTCGCGTTCCTTCCCGCTGTCGCCGTTCGAACTGGTGTCCACTCCATGTCACCACCGACCCCCGACAGCCTCCCTGTCGAGGCGGCGAGGCCGGACGGTGCTGGCGACCGCTCACGCTAGAGCGCGCGGTCGCCGAGGGTCCATCCCCGGCTGTGGACGACGTGTGGACAACCGTGTGCGCCACGCCGCCAAGCGCTGAGGACAACCTGGGGACGGGCGGTGCATGGTTCTCCCAGGAACCGTCCGGTTCGTGCGTGGCGACGTGCCGCGACGGTCGTCCACCACCTGTGGACAAAAGAAAGTCACGAACAAATCTCGGCGGGACCGACGACGACGAGTGCCGCTGGAGGTAGGAGATCAACCGGCGGTCACGCGGCATACAGTCGAGGCATGTGCCGGAACATCCGCCCGCTCCACAACTTCGAGCCCCCGGCCACCAGCGACGAGGTGCGCGCCGCCGCCCTCCAGTACGTCCGCAAGGTGTCCGGCTCGACCAACCCCTCCCAGGCCAACCAGGCCGCGTTCGACGAGGCGGTCGAGGAGATCGCCCACGTGACCCAGCACCTCCTCGACCACCTCTCCACGAGCGCCCCGCCGAAGAACCGTGAAGTCGAGGCGGCCAAGGCCCGCGCCCGAGCCGCCGTGCGCTACGCCTGACCCGGTGCACCGGGACCTCGTCGACACCATCCGCGCCGAGCTCGCCCGGCACGCCGACCCCGCTCGCGCGGCCGGTCAGCAGCGGTACATGAAGTCGACCATCCCCTACCGCGGCCTCACCTCGCCGCAGCTGACCGCCGTGCTGCGGCCGATCCTCGCCGACCCCGGCTTCCGCATCGCCGACCGTGACGGCTGGGAGGCGACGATCCGCACGCTCTGGGACGAGGTCGCCTACCGCGAGGAGTGGTATGCGGCGATCGCCCTCGCGCGGCACCGCACCTACCGGCCCTGGGTCGACAGCGAGTCGATGCCGCTCTGGCGGCACCTCGTCGTTACCGGCGCGTGGTGGGACGTCGTCGACGAGGTCGCGACCCAACTCGTCCGCGACGTCCTCGAGGGCTCGCCCGACGTCGAAGGGCTCCGGCTGCGGGAGTGGGCCGTCGACGACGACCTCTGGCTGCGACGGACGGCCATCATCTGCCAAGTCGGCCGCAAGGACCGTCTCGACGAGAGTCTCCTCGCCGACGCCATCGAACCGAACCTCGCCGACCGCGACTTCTTTCTCCGCAAGGCGATCGGGTGGGCGCTGCGCGACCACGCCCGGATCGCGCCGGACTGGGTGCGCGCCTTCGTCGACGCCCATGCCGGCGAGCTGTCCGGCCTCTCACGGCGAGAAGCGACCCGCCACCTCGCCGACGCCTGACCGCTTCAGCCAGGGAGCCACTCGAGCAGCTTCGCCGAGACCTCCGGCCTGGTGAAGTACGACGAGTGGTCGACGCCGGCCTCGGCGGCGAACACGAGCGGGTCGGCGATCGGGAAGCCGACGGCCCCGTCCACCTGGAACACTCCATTCGTCGGAACGACGAGGTCGTTGTCGGCCTTTTGGAAGACGAAGTCGGTGCCCGCATTGCGGGCGACCCGCGCGAGTGAGCTGCCACGCGGCGGGCTGTAGTTCGACGCGATCGCGCGGTAGGTGGCCTTCGACCCGGGCGTGGTGTTGAACGCCTTGAGGTACTCCCCGGCGGGGTCCATCGACATGATCCCCTCGAGACCGCCGAAGGCGCCGACCGTCAACTGCTTGAGGATCGACAGCACCAGCCCGAGGATGTCGGTCACGCCGGCGTCCGGGATGTACTGGGCCAGGTCGGTCACGCGGTCCAGAAGCTGCGACAGGTGCGCCTTGTCGGCGAGCGCCGTTCCGGCGTTGGGCGTTCCGACCATGACGAGGGTGCGGACCGTGACTCTCCCGTCCAGTCCGACGTCACTCGGCCGCTCGGCCAGGACGCGCCCGACCAACCCGCCGCGGGAGTGGCTGACGATGTCGAGGCTCAGCGGCGCGTCACCGCCCAAGGCGCTGAGCTGCTCGGCCAGCCACCGGATGTTCTCGTGCGGCGTGACCGAGATGGTGAAGTGGTCCAGTGCGAAAACCCTTCCACCGTAACGACGGCCGAGCTCGGTGAGGGTCTCGGCCGGCAGCTGGTCGAACGCGGTGTTGGACTGGGCGGTCGTGCCGTGGATGAACAGCAGCGCGGTCCCGCCCTCGACCCGCGTCCAGTCCGGCGCTGCGAACGCCATGACGTCCGAGCGCTGGTAGTCGGCCGGGTCGAACCATCGGACGAGGTTCCGTCGGTTCTTCTGCTCCCAGCGCGCGGCGAAGAAGTCGCCGACCTTGCCCAGCACCGGGTCGATGAGCGGGAACACCAGGACCTTGAACAGCTTCGACCCGACCGCTCCGATGACGCCGCGCTGCCCGCCCGCCGAAGCCGGGTCGGCCAGGACGACCTCGCGCGGCAACCGGTAGGTCCGTCGGTCACCGCCGCGGGTGACCACCTGGTCGGGAGGGACGTCGTCCGGAAGGTGCCAGGACAGCGACCCGTCCTCGGCGGCATACAGGAGCAGCTGACCGTTCCCGGAACCCGGGGGCGGCACCTCGACGACGATCTCGGTGCCGCCGCCGCCACCCCGGCTGCCCCCGGTGGTGTCGAGCTCCCGCTGACCGGTGATCTCGACGGTGAGCTGCTCTACCATGCCGGCCTGATCGAGCGCCTGACGGAACGACTCCGTCGAG
>DATLQE010000349.1:0-17598 GCA_035535335.1 Lapillicoccus sp.
CGAGGTGACCGCGCGAGGCCATCGAGCGGATGTAGACCTCCGGATCGAGCGCGTGGTCCTGCATCCGGACCCGGTCGCCGAGCAACGCTCCCCCGGAGAACGGCGACGACGGGTCGACGGCGAGGATCCCGACCCGCTTCCGCCGCTTCCGGTATGCCGCGACGAGCGCGTTCGTCGACGTGGACTTCCCGACGCCCGGGCTCCCCGTGATGCCGACGACGTGCGCGTTGCCGGCGTGCGTCGCCAAGGCGGCCATGACCTCACGCAGCGCGGGGTGCTCGTCCTCCACGAGGGAGATCAGCCGGGCGACGGCCCTGGGCGACCCGTCCCGGGCGGACTGGACCAGTGCCGGGACGTCAACGGGTCGGGCAGCCACCCGGGGGACGCTAGCGAACGCGGTTCGTGCCGAGGGCGCCGGTTGTCCGGCATCGCGACGCAATCGCGGGGCCGAAGAACAGGAACGAGTCCGGTTTGTCCGCCGAATTGCCCCCGAAATCGGGTTCGTTCCTGTCCATCGGCCCGCCAACGGCCGTACGCCGGGCCGACTACGAGGACGCTGGGACGCGGACGACGAGGGCGTCGCCCTGGCCGCCGCCGCCGCAGAGCGCCGCCGCCCCCACGCCACCGCCGCGCCGCTTCAGCTCGAGCGCCAGGTGCAGGGCGAGCCGGGCGCCGGACATCCCGATCGGGTGACCGGTCGCGATGGCGCCACCGTTGACGTTGACCTTGTCCGGGTCGATGCCGAGGTCCTTGGTCGACGCGAGCGCGACCGAGGCGAACGCCTCGTTGATCTCGACGAGGTCGAGGTCGGCGGGGTCGATGCCCTCCTTGGCGCACGCCTGGCGGATCGCGTTGGCCGGCTGCGCCTGCAGCGTCGAGTCCGGCCCGGCCACGATGCCATGGGCGCCGATCTCGGCCAGCCACGAGAGACCCAGCTCCTCGGCCTTGGACTTCCGCATGACGACCACGGCGGCGGCACCGTCGGAGATCGGCGAGGCCGACCCGGCCGTGATGGTGCCGTCCTTGGAGAAGGCCGGCTTCAGCCGCGCGAGGACCTCGACGGAGGTGTCGGCCCGAACGCCCTCGTCGGCCTTGTACTCGAGAGGGTCGCCCTTGCGCTGCGGGATCGACACCGAGACGACCTCGTCATCGAAGACGCCGTCCTTCCACGCCTTGGCCGCGAGCTCGTGCGAGCGGGCGGCGAAGGCGTCCTGCTCCTCCCGGCTGAACGCATACTCGCCAGTGTTGGCCTGGTCGGTGAGCGCCCCCATCGCCTGGTCCGTGAAGGCGTCCCAGAGACCGTCGTAGGCCATGTGGTCGCGCATCGTCACGTCGCCGTACTTGTAGCCCTCACGCGTCTTGAGCAGCAGGTGGGGCGCGTTGGTCATCGACTCCTGGCCACCCGCGACGACGATCTCGACCTCACCGACCCGGATCAGCTGGTCGGCCAGCGCGATGGCGTCGAGCCCGGAGAGACAGACCTTGTTGATGGTGATGGACGGGACGCTCATGGGGATTCCGGCGTTCACCGCGGACTGCCGCGCGGGCATCTGACCGGCGCCGGCCTGCAGCACCTGGCCCATGATCACGTAGTCGACCTGCTCTGGAGAGACGCCGGACTTCTCCAGTGCGCCCCGAATGGCGAACCCGCCCAGGTCGGTCGCGGAGAAGTCCTTGAGCGACCCGAGGAGGCGGCCCATCCCGGTGCGGGCACCCCCGACGATGACGGTGGGATCTGCGCTCATGGGGAGCCTCCTGAGGCGGTCGACGACGTCGGTGGACGAGCCTTGATTCTAGTCTCGCGGCCCCCAGCGGCCGGTGCCGGCGCCGGGTGGCTCTGCCCACACCCGCCCGCCGACCGACCGGCGGTGCTGTTCAGGGACGGGTATCAGGGGGCACATTGGAGTTCTCCAACAGTCGGCGTCGCCAGCGTGTGGTGGTCTGTCCCCGGAGGTCGTCATGCCGTACGTCAGCGGATTTCTCCCGAGCCGGTCGGCTCCGTTGTTCCACAACGGCCCCTGGCCTGCGGGGCTCGACCTGCGGATCTCGCTCGCCGGGCTCCCCGCCGCGTCTATCGACGTCACCCAGATGGGCCTCTGCGGAGGGATGTCGTTCCTGGCCCGTGACATCCACGAGAGCGGGACACCACAGCTGCGCTCGACCAGCTCACGGAGCATCCCGCTGCCGCTCGGCCGGCACATCCTCACCCGGCTGCTCGACAGCTTCGTCGGCCCCGGGGTCATCCCGTACTGGATCCACGCGACGCAGGAGCTCGACCATGGGACCTGGTTCTGGGGCAAGGGGCTCTACGCCGAGACCGTCGACGCCGCGCGGCAGGTGATGCGCTACGTGGACGCCGGCGGGCTGGTCCCCGTCGGGGTCGTCCTCGCCCAGAGCGCGTGGCCGTGGGACGTGTTCCAGAACCACGTCGAGCTGGTCTACGGCTACGACCTCGTTGATACCCAGCTGACCTTGCACGTCTACGACAGCAACTACGAGGGCAGCGACAACGTCACGATCACCCTCGACGTCGGCTCGTCGGCGCCGGCGCGGCCGATCCTCACCAACGGCACGTCCATGCCGGCACGGTCGGGGCACATCCGGGGGTTCTTCGTCCTGCCCTACCAGCGCAAGGACGCCAGCCCTGCCTACGTCGACGACGGCCAGGTGACGTTCGCCGGCACGGTGCCGACGTCCGTCACGCCGGGCGAGACCGTCAACCTTTCGGTGACCATCGACAACACCGGGTCGACGACGTTCGACCCGGGGCTCGGGTACCGTCTCGGCACGCAGTCTCCGGCCGAGAACACCGACTGGGGAACGGCCCGGTTCGAGCTGTCCGAGAGCGTCGACCCGGGCCGGGTCTCGACGCAGGCGGTGTCGGTCCGCGCTCCGCTGACCGGCTCGCCGACCCTGCAGCTGCAGATGCTGCGCGAGTCCGTGCACTGGTTCGGCCAGCCGACCGAGCCGGTGACGGTGACGGTCAGCACCGCGGCTCCGGTGGCCTGACCCGGTTCGCCGCACGGGCATACGCTCGCGCCATGAGCGAGTTCCCGCACCTGTTCACGGCGATCGACCACGTGGGCGTCGCCGTCGCGGACCTCGACGAGGCCAAGCGCTTCTACGAGCGGATGTTCGGTATGCGGCTGGTCCACGAGGAGGTCAACGAGGAGCAGGGCGTGCGCGAGGCGATGATGTCGGTCGGCGACTCCGGCTCGTGCGTGCAGCTGCTCGCCCCCCTCGGTCCCGAGTCGACGATCGCCAAGTTCCTGGATCGGAGCGGTCCCGGCGTCCAGCAGGTCGCCTACCGGGTCGAGGACGTCGAGGAGGCCGGCACCCTGCTGCGCGAGCGCGGACTGCGACTGCTCTACGACACGCCCCGCCGCGGAACGGCGGGCAGCCGGGTGAACTTCGTCCACCCCAAGGACGCCGGTGGTGTGCTCGTCGAGCTCGTCCAGCCCGCGGCGTACCACTGATCTGAGGTACCTCGCCGACGACGATCTTCTGAGGTAGTCGTGCCGTCCGAAGATAGGTCGTCCTCCCCATGTCCCGGGGTACCTCAGCAGCGCACTCTCGTGTGCGTCGGAGCAACCAGCCCGACAACCACAAACCAAGGAGTGCTGCGATGTTCCCCATCACCACCGTCGACACCGTCTCCGCGGACCGCAGCCGTCGCCTCGAGGGCTACCGCGGCTGGTCGCGTCGTCGCCACCAGACCGCCGGCCCGGACGCCGACGACTCCGCCCGCCCCCTCGACGGGCACCGGCCGGCGCTTCGGCCCGCCTTCGGGCGCTGAGGCCCGTGGCCCGCGAGGGCAGCTCGCCGCATACCGAGCCACCGTTCGGAGCGGGCGGCGAGCAGGAGCAGAGCGCGAACCCCGCGACCTCCGACCAGGAGATGTCGCGGGGTTCGTCGCATACCCCGTCGACCGCAGGGTCCGGGCTGTCCGACCCAGGCCCGACAATGGTGCCCATGTCGACGGTGGACCGGCGCACGCCCCTGGTCGGGCGGGACGAGCTGCTCGCGGAGCTCGTCTCCCTCTCCGCCGTCGACGACCCCCACGGCAGCGGCTCGGTCCTCCTCGGCGGCGACGCCGGCGTGGGCAAGACCCGGTTGCTGCTGGCGCTGCGCGACCGCGCCGTGGCGGCCGGCCGCCTCGTCGTCGTCGGCCACAGCCTCGATTTCGGCGACAGCGCCCTGCCCTACCTGCCCTTCACGGAGATCCTCGGCCGGCTTCTGGACGAGCAGCCGGCCGTAGTTGCGTCCGTCTCCGAGACGTTTCCGGCCATCGAGCGGCTGCTGCCGCGGCAACGGGTCCGCGTGGTGGAGGGCAGTGACGCGGCAGAGCGTGCGTCCGGTGGCGACGACCGGTCCAGCCGCTCCGACCTCTTCGCGGGGATTCATGCGCTGTTCGAGGAGATCGCCCGCGCGCAGCCGCTGCTCGTCGTCGTCGAGGACGCGCACTGGGCCGACCAGTCCTCCCGCGAGCTGCTCAGCTACCTCTTCGCCCGGCAGCTCGACGCACCCGTCTCCCTCGTCGTCTCCTACCGCAGCGACGACGTCCACCGCCGACACCCCCTGCGCCCGACCCTCGCCGAGTGGTCCCGGTTGCCCACCCTCCACCGCCTCCAGGTCGGCCCCCTGCCGGAGGCGTCGGTCCGGGCCCTGGTCCACGCGCTGCACCCCGACCCGCTCAGCGACGAGCAGATCCGCGCGATCATCTCGCGGGCCGACGGCAACGCCTTCTTCGTCGAGGAGCTGACGGGGCTGGAGGGGCTCTCCCGCGGGTCGGCCCTGCCGGTCGACCTCGCCGACCTGCTGTTGGTGCGCTTGGACCGGCTCGACGACCGGTCGCGCAGCGTGGTCGGCGCCGCCTCGGTCGCCGGGCGCCGGGTGTCCCACGACTTGCTCAGTCGGGTGCTCGCCGACTCGGGCGCGGACAGCCAGGACCTCGACCTCGCCCTCCGCCAAGCTGTCGACGCGCTCATCCTCGAACCGCGCCAGTCCGGCGGTCAGGCGGTGTATGCGTTCCGGCACGCCCTGCTCTCCGAGGCGGTCTACGACGACCTCCTCCCCGGCGAGCGCTCCCGGCTCCACACCGCCTACGTCAGCGCCCTGCGCGATGGGAGCGTCCCCGGCACGTCCGCCGAGCTGGCGATGCACGCTCGGGCGGCGAACGACATCGAGACCGCCATCGCGGCGAGCACCGAGGCCGGTGACGAGGCCATGCGCGTCGGCGCCCCTGAGGAGGCAGCGCGGCACTACCAGTCCGCCTTGGAGATGCTGGGCCCGCGCGCCGCCGTCGAGGTCGGCCTCGTGGCCAGCGCCGCCGACGCGCTCAGCGACGCCGGCGACGCCTACCGCGCCACCAAGCTGGTGGCCGCCCACCTCGCCATGCTGCCGGACACCGCTCCCGACGAGGCCCGGGCCCGGCTCGTGCTGGCCAAGGCGGAGTCGGCGTTCACGACGGAGGTCGACTTCGATCCCCGCGAGCTGACCACCCAGGCGCTGGCCCTCATCCCCGAGACGCCGTCGAAGCTGCGAGCCCAGGCGCTCCGGATCCACGCCCAGGCAGAGCGCTGGCACCACAACAGCGAAGCGGCAGCGGCCGCGGCGTCCGAATCCGTGCAGATGGCGACCGAGCTGGGTTACCCGGGCCTGGCCCGCTCGGCGTCACTGGTCCTGGCCAAGGTGGCCGACCTCTCGGGGCAGCCCGACGACGCCATCGCCCGGCTCCAGAAGGTCCTCGGCGAGGCGGGCGACGATGTCGACGTTGAGATCCGGGCACTCCACCAGCTGGCGACCGTCTACTTCGGCATCGGGAAGTTCGCCGAGGCGAAACGCCTCTACCTCGAGGCCGCCGCCCGCTCCAAGGCCAGCGGGCGACCCTGGTCGCCGTGGGGGATCGACGCCCGGGCGGTCGCCGGGCTCAGCGCCTACATCCTGGGCCAGTGGGACGACGTGCTGGCCATCACCGACACCTCCGACGAGAGTCCACCGCCACTCGCCGACGCCTACCTGCGCTCCGTGGCCCTCGACGTCGAGGCCGGCCGCGGGATCGTCGAGGTGCTCGACCACGTGGAGACGGTACGTCCGTACTGGGAGCGGGACGGCGCCATGGTGCTCTACTGCACGACGGCGGCGATCGACCACCTCGGCTTCCACGGTGACGTCGAGGCGGCGGTCCGGTTCCACGACGACGCGATCGCCACGCTGCGGCAGCTGTGGCCGGCCAGCATCATGTGGCTGCGGCTGCGGCTCAGCGCGGTCCTCGTCGGCCAGCTCGCGTCCCACGCCTCGACCCGCTCCCGGGCCGAACGGGCCGATTGGGCCGCCATCGGCGAGCAGCACGTCCGCGGCATGCGGGAGTTCGCGGCCGAGCACTCCCTCGACGGCGCCACCCACGTCGAAGGACGGGCCTGGTTCACACGAGGTGAAGCCGAGGGCCTGCGGTTGCGCTGGCTCGCCGACGTCGACCCGCCCAGGTCCCAGGAGCTGGTCGAGGCCTGGCGAGCAAGTGTCGCGGCGTTCGAGGAGATGGGTCACGCCTTCGAGACGGCGCGTTCTCAGGCCCGGCTGGCCGCGGCTCTCCACGCGGCCGGCGAGCCGACGGAAGCCCGCCGCCTGGTGACCGCGGCCCGCGAGACCGCCCGCCAGTTGCGGGCCGAGCCACTGCTGGCCGAGCTGCGTACGGTCGCCGGTGGTTCGGCGGCGGGCCGCGAGGAACACGCGGCGGCGTCGGTCGCCCTCACGGCTCGTGAGCGGGAGATCCTCGGTCTCGTAGCGCAGGGCCGCACCAACGGAGAGATCGGGCGCCAGCTGTTCATCAGCACCAAGACGGTGAGCGTCCACGTCTCCAACATCCTGGCCAAGCTCGGAGCGGCGGGGCGCACGGAGGCCGCGGCCATCGCCCGCCGCGAAGGCGTGCTCCAGGACTGACCGCGGGCCGTGACCCAGGTCACCAGGTGACGGGCGTCTCACGAGCCAGACCGCCTCGGCTACCCGCCAGTACGGTCGGGCCACCTTCCGCCGAGGAACAGGAGCCGGGTCCCATGGACGAGATCCGCGACGCCATCATGACCGGGGAGCGCGGCCCCGCCGCGTGGGAGGCCCTCGCCGTACCCGAGTCGTACCGCGCCGTCACGGTGCGCCGCGACGAGGAGAACCTCTTCGAGGGCTTGGCGCACGCCGACAAGGACCCGCGCAAGTCGCTTCATGTCGACGACGTCCCGGTCCCCGAACTCGCGCCGGGCGAGGCGCTCGTGGCGGTGATGGCCAGCGCCATCAACTACAACACCGTGTGGACGTCGATCTTCGAGCCGCTGTCGACGTTCCGGTTCCTCGAGCGCTACGGCCGCCTCTCCCCCGAGACCAAGCGGCACGACCTGCCCTACCACGTCGTCGGATCGGACCTCGCCGGCGTCGTCCTGCGCACCGGGCCCGGCGTCCACCTCTGGCGCCCTGGCCAGGAGGTGGTCGCGCACTGCCTCTCGGTCGAGCTGGAGTCCGCCGACGGCCACAACGACACGATGCTCGACCCGGAGCAGCGGATCTGGGGCTTCGAGACCAACTTCGGCGGCCTGGCCGAGCTGGCGGTCGTCAAGACGAACCAGCTGATGCCCAAGCCCGCCCACCTCACCTGGGAGGAGGCGGCGTGCCCCGGACTGGTGAACAGCACCGCATACCGGCAGCTGGTCTCCCGCAACGGGGCCGGCATGAAGCTCGGCGACGTCGTCCTCATCTGGGGGGCGAGCGGCGGGCTCGGCTCGTACGCGACGCAGATGGCGCTCGCGGGCGGCGCCACGCCGGTCTGCGTCGTGTCGAGCCCGGACAAGGCCGAGATCTGCCGCCGGATGGGCGCCGAGCTGGTCATCGACCGTTCCGCCGCCACCGGGGAGGGGTATGCGTTCTGGACCGGTGACGGGCCCGCGGACACCCAGGACCAGTCGGAGTGGCGCCGCTTCGGCGCGAAGATCCGGGACCTGACCGGCGGGCGTGACCCCGACATCGTCGTCGAGCACCCGGGCCGGGAGACGTTCGGCGCCAGCGTGTTCGTCGCCCGCAAGGGCGGGACGATCGTCACCTGCGCGTCGACGTCGGGCTACCTCCACGAGTACGACAACCGGTACCTCTGGATGAACCTCAAGCGGGTCATCGGCTCGCACTTCGCGAACTACCGGGAGGCCTGGGAGGCCAACGACCTCGTCGACCGCGGGCTGATCCACCCGACGCTGAGTCGGACGTACCCCATCGAGGATGTGGGCCAGGCCGCCTACGACGTCCACAAGAACCTGCACCAAGGCAAGGTGGGCGTCCTCACATTGGCGCCCCGTGAGGGCCTCGGCGTGAGTGATCCAGACAAGCGGGAGCGGTACGCGACCGAGCTCGGCTGGTTCCGCAACGTGTGACGGCCCTGCCTCCCTGGAGGCGGATGAGCGCGCGGCTAGCGTCGGAGCATGGTCGACCTCCGCGGCCGGCTTCGAGCCCTGCGCGAGCGTGAACGCGCGTTGCGGGCCCGTGTTGTCGCCGAGCACGAGCGCGCGGCGGCGAGCCGGCGCCGGCCGCTGCTCGCCCTCGAGGAGCCGGCGATCGACGACGAGCAGCTGACCTACTCCCTGTTGGCCGACACGCTGCCACGGCAGGACACCGGACCCGAGGCGTCGCCGCGACCGTTCGGGCAGGCCGGCCGGCCGCTCAACCGCCAGTCACCGTTCTACGTGGGCTTCGTCGGCGCGATCGGGGTCCTCGCCGCATACGGGCTCTGGCAGGCGGTGTCCTCGCTCGGGACCGTGCTGACCCTGCTGACCGTCGCCTTCTTCCTCACCCTGTCCCTCAACCCGGTGGTCGAGCTCCTCGTGCGGCGCGGTCTGCGCCGCGGCGCAGCCGTGGCCGCGGTCTTCGCGATGGTCGTCGGCGTGTTTGTCCTGCTGGGCTTCGTCGTCGTGCCGCCGGTCGCGCAGCAGGCGACCGAGCTCGCGCAGAGTGCCCCGGGCTACGTCGACGACGTGCTGAGCACCCCGCGCGTGCAGGACATCGACCAGCACTACCACGTCGTCGAGAAGATCCAGGAGGAGATCGACAAGCGGCTGACCGACGGCGACTTCATGTCGCAGGTCGCCGGGGGAGTCCTCGGCGCCGGCCGGGTCGTCGCCGAGGGCATCTTCTCGACGCTGACCGTGCTGGTCCTGACCCTCTACTTTCTCTCGTCCCTGCCGACCCTCAAGCAGGCGGCGTACGCGGTCGTGCCGGCCAGCCGCCGGCCGCGGGTGATCTCGCTGTCGGAGGAGATCATGCGGCGCGTCGGCTCGTACGCGATCGGCCAGGTCGTCGTCGCGGCGGTCAACGCCTTCTGCGCCTGGATCATGATGTCGATCGTCGGCATCCCGTATGCCGCGGTGCTGGCCGTGGCGGTCGGGTTCCTCGGGCTGGTCCCGATGGTCGGCGCGACGCTGGGGGCGGTGCTGGTCGCCGTGGTCGCGCTCTTCGACGACCCGAAGAAGGCGGTCATCGCGCTGGTCTACTTCATCATCTACCAGCAGACCGAGAACTACCTCGTCGCGCCCCGCATCATGCAGCGGACCGTCTCGGTACCCGGCGCGGTGACCATCGTCGCCGCCCTCATCGGCGGCACGTTGCTCGGAATGCTGGGCGCCCTGCTCGCCATCCCCGCGGCCGCCGGGCTGCTGCTGCTCTACGACGAGGTGCTGGTCCCCCGGCAGCGCCGGGTGTGATCCCGTCCGCCGCCTGCCGAGAGGTCGACTTCGGCCGCTTTGGCACCGGTCAAAGCGGCCGAAGTTGACCTCTCGGCGGATTGGGGCGGGCCGGTAGCCTCGTGCGGTGCGGTTTCTCAACGATCTCGAGCCGACGTTCGACCTGACGTACGACGACGTCTTCATGGTCCCGGCGCACTCGTCGGTCAGCTCGCGCATGGACGTCGACCTGTCGTGCTCCGACGGGTCGGGCAACACCATTCCCATCGTCGTCGCCAACATGACCGCGGTGTCCGGACGGCGGATGGCCGAGACCGTGGCCCGGCGTGGCGGCCTCGGTGTGATCCCCCAGGACATCCCGACCGAGGTCGTCGCCGACGTCGTGTCCTTCGTCAAGTCACGGCACCTCGTGCACGACACCGCCATCACGGTCGACCCGACCGAGACGGTCGGCGGCACGCTGACCCTGCTGCAGAAGCGCGCGCACGGCGCCGCCGTCGTGGTCGACGACCGGCACCACCCGATCGGGCTCGTCACGGAGGCCGACCTCACCGGCGTGGACCGGTTCTCCCAGGTCCGCGACGTGATGAGCCGCGACGTCGTCACCATCGGGGCCGACGAGTCGGCCGAGGACGCCTTCGGTCGGCTCGGGGATGCCCGGCACCGGCTTGCCCCGGCCGTCGACGGCGAGGGTCGCCTGGTCGGGATCCTCACCCGCCCGGGGGCCCTGCGCGCCACCGTCTACACCCCCAACGTCGACGCCCACGACCGGCTCCGGGTCGCGGCGGCCGTCGGCATCAACCGCGACGTCGCCGGTCGCGCCAAGGAGCTCGTGTCGGCCGGCATCGACCTCCTGGTCATCGACACGGCGCACGGCCACCAGGAGAAGATGCTCGAGACCCTGCGCGCCGTCCGCGACCTTGGCCTCGACGTACCGCTGTGCGCCGGGAACGTCGTTGCGGCACAAGGGGTTCGGGACCTCGTCGACGCCGGTGCCGACATCGTCAAGGTCGGCGTGGGTCCGGGGGCGATGTGCACCACGCGGATGATGACCGGCGTCGGGCGGCCGCAGTTCTCGGCCGTGCTGGAGTGCGCGACCGCGGCCCGAGACGTCGGCGCCCATGTCTGGGCCGACGGCGGGGTACGCCACCCGCGCGACGTCGCGCTCGCCCTCGCCGCCGGCGCCTCGAACGTCATGATCGGCTCGTGGTTCGCCGGCACGCTCGAGTCCCCCGGCGACCTCCAGACCACGGCCGACGGACGCGCCTACAAGGAGTCCTTCGGCATGGCGTCGTCTCGCGCGGTCCGCACGCGCACCGCGACCGAGTCGCCTTACGACCGGGCTCGCAAGACGCTCTTCGAGGAAGGGATCTCCAGCGCCCGGATGTTCATCGACCCCGCGCGCCCGGGCGTCGAGGACCTGCTCGACACGATCACCGCGGGAGTGCGGTCGGCCTTCACGTATGCGGGTGCGCGCACCGTCGAGGAGTTCCACGAGCGCGCGGTGGTGGGACTGCAGAGCACCGCCGGGTTCGCCGAGGGCGCCCCGCTGCTGAGTTCCTGGTAGCGGTCGTCAGCCGAGCCGCGCCGCGGGTGACGGCTCGTGCTGCTGCTCGGCCGAGGGCCAGGTGGTGGCCAGGGGCAGCGCGGAGGGGTTGACCCGCCGAACGATCTCCTCGTGCGCCCGCCGCACGTACGGCTCCCCGACCCACAGGTGCTTCGCGCCGTCGACACCGACGACCTCCGCCTGCGGCACCGCGGCGAACCGCTTCTTCGCCTCCGTGGGTCGCAGGTAGTCGTCGAACTCGGGGACGAGCGCGACGAGGGGCTTGTGCGAATCCGCCCAGGTGGCAAGGTCCTCCGGCCCGGAGTACCGCAACGGTGGGCTCAGCAGGATGGCTCCGTGGACGGAGGGGTCGTTGCCGTACATCAGTGCGAGGTCGGTCCCGAACGACCATCCCACCAGCCACCGGTGCGGCAGCTCCGGCTCCTCGTGGAACTCGGCATACTCGATCGCGGCAGCGACGTCGAACCGTTCTCGCTCGCCGTGCCCGAACTGGCCCTCAGAGGTCCCCCGCGGCGACGTCACCCCGCGCAGGTTGAACCGCAGGATCGCGAGGTCGGCGACCGCCGGCAGCCGGTACGCCGCCTTTTTGAACACGTGGCTGTCCATGAACCCGCCGTGGGTCGGCAGCGGATGCAGCGTGACCAGGGTGGCGACCGGTTGGCGATCCACCGGCAACGCCAGCTCGCCGACCAGCCGGAGGCCGTCGGCGGTGTGGAGGACGACGTCGCGGCGGCGCGCGGGAAGGATCGAGCTGGCCCGGATCTCGTCGGGGTCGCGGCTCATGCTGCGCAGGCTACCGACGCCGGTCAGCGGTAGGCGCTGCCGGCCGGGCGCGCGTCCCGTCGCGACCAGCACCCGGTATGCCAGTGCCTCCGGTCCCCCAGCCCTCCCACCCCTTCGGCCGGCCACACGACGACGTGCGGCGTGCCGACGGTGATCTCCTGCTGGCAACCCGGGCAGCGGTAGGCCCGAGTGGCGCGGGCACCGCTGACCCGGCGCAGGGTCCAGAGCGAACCCGCATACCGCTCCGTCGTCGTCTCGCCGACGCCGCCAGCGGCGAGCGGGCGGTGGTCGGTGCGGCGGCGGTTCGCTCGCGGCATGGGTGCATTGTCTCCGGTTCTGTCGCATGCTGCGCTCATGAGGCGTGGGGTCGGGCGGGCCATGATCACTCTCCTGGCGCTCGTCGCCCTGGTCGGCTGCAGCGCGGGCGACCCGGCCTCCACCGCGACGTCCGCCACCCCGACGCCGCAGGTCACCGGCACCGTCCAGCTCGGCGCGCGCACGGTGGACATCACGATCCAGTCGCCCGCTGTCGGTTCGGCGGTTGCGGTGCGCCTGGTCCTGCCGGCTCGCTACGCGTCCGAACCCGACACGCGGTGGCCGGTCCTGTATCTCCTGCACGGTTGCTGCGACACGTACGAGAGCTGGGAGCGGCAGACGGACGTGTCCGACCTGACCAAGGACGCCGGTGTCATCGTCGCCATGCCGTTCGGCGGCCTGGCCGGGTTCTACTCCGACTGGGTGCGGGGGCCGAAGTGGGAGACGTTCCACACCGTGGAGCTGCCGGCCGTCCTCGCCACCTCCTACCGAGCCTCCGGCAAGGCAGCGGTCGGAGGGCTCTCCATGGGAGGGCTCGGTGCCCTCGCGTACGCGGCCCGGCATCCTGGTCAGTACTCGGCTGCCGCCTCCTTCTCCGGAGTCGTGCACACGCGCATCTCGTCCGGCGTCGAGTACGGCTACCAGGAGCTGGTGCGCTCCCAGGGTGAGGACCCGGAGGCGCTGTGGGGCGATCCAGACGCCAACGCCGACATCTGGGCCGCGCACAACCCCTATGACCTGGCGGCCCAGCTCAAGGGCACACCATTGTTCATCTCGTGCGGGAACGGGCTCCCAGGACCGCTCGACCCGCCGAGCCGCCTCCCCGACGGCAACGAGAACGCCGTTCACGAGCAGAACATCGTGTTCGTCAAACGTCTGGCCGAGCTGGGCGTCGAGGCCCAGGTCGAGCTCTACGGGCCGGGCACGCATACCTGGCCGTACTGGCAGCGGGAGCTCCACAACGCGTGGCCGATGCTCAGCAAGGCCCTCGGCATCTGACCGCGATGGCGGTATGCGACGGGTCAGCTCGCCGTAAACCGGCTGGTGGTGCCCGTGGTGAGGATCTCCACGAGTGCGGGGAACGTCTCCTCGGCCTTGTTGTCCGGGTCCTCGAGATCCAGGTACTCGTGCGGCGCCTGGAGCGACGCGGGCAGCTCGTAGACCGTCACCCGGTTGCCCGCGTCGCGCTGCCGGCCGACGAGGGCGCGGACCGCCTCGGGGTCGGCCGAGGCGTCCGCGGGGTTGACGACGTGAACGACGTAGGCGCTGGTGCGCGTCGTGCCGAGCGTCGAACCGAGGTTCATCAGGCCGGACAGGCTGCGGGTGGCGAACTTCGCGTAGTGGTAGCGGGGGACCTGACTGTCCTCCTTACGGGAGAGGTCCCACCAAACGTCCACACTGGGAAGCAGGCGCATCCCGTTCGCGGTCGCGTGAGCGAGCACGCCCGGAACCGCGACCGGCCCGAGGAAC
This sequence comes from Lapillicoccus sp., assembly GCA_035535335.1. GTDB lineage: Bacteria > Actinomycetota > Actinomycetes > Actinomycetales > Dermatophilaceae > Lapillicoccus. The sequence goes on from DATLQE010000349.1 coordinate 13,846, forward strand.
GGCGCCAGCGCGACGACCCGCTGCACCCCGGCGTTGTGCTCGGCGGCCCACAGGGCAAGGGTGGCGCCGCCCGAGAAGCCTCCGACGACCGTTCGCTTGTCGAGCCCGAGGGCGAGGGCGGTCGTCCGCATCCCGAAGTCCGCGACCTGCTGCGCATCGACCGGCTCGGGCTCCGCGGTCGCATTCGCGACCCCGTGCTCGGGCCAGCGGGGAACGAGGACCCGGAAGCCGGCCGAGGCGAGCCGCGCCGCCAGGGCGGCGAACTGGCTAGGACAGCTCGTGTAGTCGTGGAAGAGCAAGATCACGCCCTGCTGCGGCACGGAGGGGCGCACGTCGAGGGACACGCACTCGGGGAGCAACGTGGGGTCGGCGCGATCCTTGGCGATCAGCTCCGCATACCCGGCCTCCGCCTGCTCCGGAGTGAGCGCGCCGGGGCTCGTCGCGACGGGCGGCGAGTACGGCAGGAAGTTCAGGCCGACCAGGACGGCGGCCACGACGGCGACGACCGTGACGAGGGTGGTGACGGTCCGGCGGAGCCAGCGCGGGACGCTGCGGCCGGTCCGTTCCGTCACCCGGCGATCGTATGCGGGTGCTGCTTCTCTCGTCCGGAGACGTCCACTCGCGCACGCCGCGCCCCTCAACACATCGTGGGAACATGGCGTCACCGTGTGCCCACGATCCCGACAGGAGGGTCGGCAGCGTCTCGGTCAGGAGTACGTGCGGAAGCCGCGGCCGGTCTTGCGGCCCAGGTAACCCGCGGTCACCAGGTGCTCGAGGAGCGGCGCCGGCGCGTACCCCCGTTCGCGGAACTCGAGGTAGAGCTCGCGTTGGATGGCGAGCGACACGTCGAGCCCGACGACGTCGAGCAGCTCGAACGGGCCCATAGGGTACCCGCACCCGGTCTTCATCGCCGTGTCGATGTCATCCGCGGTGGCGTAGTGCGCCTCGAGCATCCGCACCGCGTCGTTGAGGTACGGGAACAGCAGCGCGTTGACCATAAACCCCGATCGGTCCCCGCACGACACCGGACGCTTGCCGAGCGAGCCGCACAGCTCGACAACGGTCGCCGAGACCTCCGGCGCGGTGGCCACCGTCGAGACGACCTCGACGAGCTTCATCACCGCGGCTGGGTTGAAGAAGTGCATCCCGACCACGTCCTCGGGCCGCGACGTCACGGCGGCGAGCTCGATGACCGGCAGCGACGAGGTCGTCGTCGCCAGGAGAGCCCCGGGCCGGCACGCCTTGTCGAGCGTTCGGAACAGCTCCTGCTTCGCCTCGAGCTCCTCGACGACCGCCTCCACGACGAGGTCGACCTCGCCGAGGTCGTCGGCCGACGCCGACGGGCTCACCCGCTCGACGGCGGACGCCGCGGCGGTGTGCGTCATCCGTCCCTTGTCGACGGCCCGCGCCACCGAGCGCGACACCGCCGCGACCACCGCGTCTGCCTTCTCCGGCGACCGCGCCACGACGGTCACCGGGTACCCGGCCCTGGCGAACACCTCGACGATGCCCGTCGCCATCGTCCCGGACCCGACGACGCCCACTCGCGTGATCGGCCGCACCGAATCGCCCGAGACCGCAACGGAATTCGGCCTCAACGCGTCCGGCACGACCCCTGACGCTCCCGGCGACGCATACGTGTAGAAGCCGCGCCCCGACTTGCGTCCCCGCCAACCGGCGGACACCATCTGCTTGATCAGCGGGCTCGGCGCGTGCCACCGGTCGCGCCCCTGCCGGTACATCGTGTCGAGGATCTCGTATGCGGTGTCGAGCCCGATGAGGTCCATGAGAGCCAGCGGACCCATCGGCAGCCCGCAGCCCAGCCGTATCGCCGCGTCGATGTCCTCGCGCGATGCGTACCGCGTCTCGTACATCGACACCGCGTGGTTGAGGTACCCGAAGAGCAGCGCGTTGGCGATGAAGCCCGCCTTGTCGCCCACGACGACCGGCTGCTTACCGAGCCGTCGGGCCAGCTCCACCACGTCGGAAACGACCCCCTCGTCGGTGACCACCGTCCGGATCACCTCGACGAACGAGAGCACCGGCGCCGGGTTGAAGAAGTGCAGCCCGACCACGCGACGCGGATTGGCGGTCGCGACGGCGATCTCCGTGACCGCCAGCGACGACGTGTTGGTCGCCAGCACGGCGTCGGGTCCGACGATCCGGTCCAGCGCCGCGAAGATCTCCTTCTTGAGGTCGAGGTGCTCGGGCACCGCTTCGACGACCAGTCCACAGCCGGCGACGGCCTCGAGCGACGTCGCGTAGCGGACCCGCCGGTGCAGTGCCGTGGCCTCGGTCTCGGTCAGCTTTCCCCGGGCGACCGCCCGAGCAGTGGAATGCTCGAGCGCCTCCCTGGCGCGCGCGACGCCGGCCTCGTCGACCTCGACGCCGATGACGTCCAACCCGGTTCGGGCAAGGACCTCGACGATTCCCGAGCCCATCGTGCCGAGTCCGACGACGCCGACGCTGAGGATGTCTCGAGCCATGCCTCAGGGTGACAGCCGAGGCTACCGGCCGGTAGGGAACGAGCAGGCGACGGTGGTCACACTCGAGGAGGGCCTCGCTAGGCTGCCGCGGTGCGTCTCGTCATCGCCCGGTGCAGCCTCGACTACGACGGTCGGCTGACGGCGCACCTCCCGCTCGCCACCCGCCTGCTCGTGGTCAAGGCGGACGGGTCGGTCCTCGTCCACAGCGACGGCGGTTCGTACAAGCCGCTGAACTGGATGTCACCGCCGTGCGCGATGGTCGAGGTGGTGCCCACGCCGGAAGAGCAGGCGGGCGGGGTGACCGCGGTGTGGGTCGTCCAACACGCCAAGACCGCTGACCAGCTGCGGGTATGCCTGCACGAGGTTCTCCACGACTCGCACCACGACCTCGGGGTCGACCCCGGCCTGGTCAAGGACGGCGTCGAGGCCCATCTTCAGCGGCTGCTGGCCGAACACATCCACACTCTCGGGCACGGGTGGAGCCTGGTGCGGCGGGAGCACATGACGGCGATCGGGCCGGTTGACATCCTGGCCCGCGACCAGGCCCGCCAGCACGTCGCCATCGAGATCAAGCGGCGGGGCGAGATCGACGGCGTCGAGCAGCTGACCCGTTACCTCGACCTGATGAACCGCGATCCCCACCTGGCTCCCGTGGCCGGCATCCTCGCCGCCCAGGAGATCAAGCCACAGGCCCGAGTCCTGGCTGAGGACAGAGGGATTCGCTGCGTGGTGCTGGACTACGACGCCCTTCGTGGCATCGACGACGTCGAGTCGCGCCTCTTCTGATGGGGCTCGTCTTCGTCGACTGCGAGGCGACCGGCCGGTCGCCGGCCAGCGGGGTTCTCACCGAGTTCGGCGCCGTCGACTTCTCGACCCGCGAGACCTTTCACGGCGTCCTGTGGGACAGCGGACCGGACTCGGGGCATCCGGCGACGTCGCGGATCACCGGCGGCCAGTACGACGCGGTCGACGTCTTCACCCGGTTCGACGCCTGGCTCGCGCGGCTCTCGCACGGCCGCCAGCCGGTGTTCGTCAGTGACAACCCGGCGTACGACTTCCAGTGGATCAACCACGGGTTCGACGTCACGCTCGGACGGAACCCGTTCGGCCACTCCGGACGGCGGATCGCCGACTTCTACGCCGGGCTGCACCGCGACTTCCGGCGCACCCAGGAGTGGAAGCGGCTGCGCCGGACGCCGCACGACCACAACCCGGTCAACGACGCGATGGGGAACGTGGAGGCGTTTGCGGCCCTGCTCGACGCGAT